>NZ_JBEOXU010000342.1:0-1008 GCF_040296725.1 Streptomyces sp. NPDC002044 | reverse complement strand
CGGCCGTCGCGGCCCTTCAGCTCGGCGATCTCCGCCCGCAGCCCGGCCACGACCCTGGCCAGCGCGAGCACCTCGGGCGCGGGGCCGTCCCCGGGGGACGGGAGCGGGGCATCGCTCTTCACCCTCCGAGCATCCCACGCGCCGTGGCGGGCGGCTGTTCGCCGTACGGGTCCGTCACCCCGCTCTCGGCCCGCCCGGCCGACGCGCCCTCGTCCTGCCGACGGGGCGCGGGGACGCGGGACCGCCGGGCGGGCGGTCGCGCCGGGTCATACTTGATCACGGCGCGGCACGGCGACTTCCCACAGACAGCAAGGGTGAACATGTTCGAACCGGTGCGGGAGAATCCCTACCCCGACAGTCACGTCCTCGGCGAGGGCGCGGAGCCGCATCCGCTGCTGGGGCCGGTGCTGCCGCTGCTCGGACGATGGCACGGCCGGGGCCGGGGCCAGTACCCGACCCTGCCGCAGGACTTCACGTACGAGCAGGAGATCACCTTCAGCCACGACGGCCGCCCCTTCCTCCGCTACGAGGCGCGCGCGTGGCTGACCGATGGGGCCGGGCAGGCCGTGCGCCCCGCGGGGCGCGAGTCCGGGTGGTGGCGGGTGACGCCGGACGCGTCGCTGGAGGTCGTACTCGCCCACCCGACGGGCATCGTGGAGACGTACGTCGGGCGGGTGTCCGGCACCGGCTTCGAGATCGAGACCGGGAGCGTGGGGCTGACCCCGCTCGCCAAGGAGGTCACCGGAACCCGGCGCCGCTACACCGTGGACGCCGGGGAGATGACGGTGGTCCACGACATGGCGGCGGTGGGACAGCCCCTGACGCACCACCTCACGACGCACCTGCGCAAGCGCGCCTCCTGACGACGCGCGCGGGCGTCCCGGTCCGCGGGCCTCGGCCGGGGCGGCGCCTCGGCCGGGGCGGCGCCTCAGCCGGGGGCCGATCCTGACCCGAGTGCAGAGAGCTGCTCGGGCTAGCGGGCGGCGCTGAGGGCCGCGCGCCGCGGCC
>NZ_JBEOXU010000341.1:0-1010 GCF_040296725.1 Streptomyces sp. NPDC002044 | reverse complement strand
TGCCGTACAGCTTCTTCTCGCCGAAGGCGCCGTACGCCGTCAGGACCCCCTTCTCGGGGTCGCGCAAAAGCCGTTGCCGCCCCGCCCCCGGCCGGGCAGGCTGCGGCCATGCCGAAACCGCACGGATTCACGTACGAACAACGGGGCGAGCACTGCGTCGCCATCACCCACCAGGGCCGCGCCGCGGCGACCCTGCGCGGGAACCGCGCCGCCGCGTTCCTCGCCGAGGTGGCGTCCGGGGACCCGCAGCTCGTGATGGCCCGCTGGACGGGCTCGTACAAGTTCGGCAACGAGCGCGTGGCGAGGAACCACCCGCGCAACCGCCGCTGAAATCTCTCGCGAGGGTAAGGGAACGGCAAAGCACCTCCGGTCGTTCTCCCGGCATGACCGCTATGACCCCTGGATCCAACCTGCCGCTCAACGCCGTCCGCGTGACGGTCGACGTGGCGGCGCCGGTACGGCTCGACGTATCGGCCCTGCTCCTCACGGCGGACGGCAAGGTGCGCTCCGACGCCGACTTCATCTTCTTCAACCAGCCCTCCGGGCCCGGTGTCGCCTACCGGTCCGGCGGCGGTTCGGCGCCGGACTCGATCACCGTGGACACCGCCTCGGTACCGCCGGGCATCGAGCGCATCGTGGTCACGGCCAGCCCCGACGCCGCGGGGCAGTCCTTCCAGGGCATCGAGCCCACCGCCACCGTGCGCGACGCGGACGGCGGCACGGTGATCTCCACCTTCACCCCGCCGCAGCTGGGCACCGAGACCGCGCTCGTCGTCGTCGAGGTCTACCAGCGCGGCGGCGTGTGGAAGGTCCGCGCGGTCGGCCAGGGGTACGCGAACGGCCTCGCCGGCATCGCCACCGACTTCGGCGTCTCCGTCGAGGAGGAGCCGGCCCCCGCGGCCGCCGCCCCGGTCGCCCCGCCCGCGCCCCCGGCCCAGCCCGCCCCGCCCGTCCACCCCGTCTCCCCCTGGCTCGGCGGTGCGACGACGCCCGCCCCGGCCGCTCCGGTC
>NZ_JBEOXU010000340.1:0-1014 GCF_040296725.1 Streptomyces sp. NPDC002044 | reverse complement strand
CGGCGCTCCCACCCGGAGCGCCGCCCGCCGCACACGCGTCAGGGCCACACCGGCGGCGCGGCTAGGCTGGCCGCATGACTGTGCTCGTGTACGAAGACTTCGGTACCGGACGCCACCGGGAAGCCTCCCTCATCCGGCACGCCCTGGGCAGTGCCCACGACGAGGAGCTCGTCGCCGGCCTCGCCGGGGGCATCGGCTTCATGTACTTCGTCTTCGAGTACGAGGGCCTCACCCCCATCGCCACGATCGTGGCCCAGTCCCACCCCGAGCCCTGGGTACAGGTCGCGCTCGGCCGCCTGGGCGTCCCGTACGACGCCACGCGGGCGATGAAGCCCCGCTGGGGCCGCGTCCGGGCGGCGCTCGACGAGGGGCAGCCCGCCTTCTGCGTCGTCGACCGGTCCTCCCTGCCCTGGCACGAGCCGGACCCGGCAGCCGAGATGACCGGCGCCGATCCCCACACCGTCGTCATCGCCGGCTACGACGGGGACGACCTGCTGATCGAAGACGGTGCCGGGACCCCGCACCGGATCGACCGCGAGGAGTTCGGCGCCGCGTGGACCGCGCACCGCAAGGGCCGCCACCAGCTGATCGTGCCCACCGGGCCGCCCGAGGGTGAGCCGGACGTCGACGGGGCGATCGCCTCCACCGTCACCCACCTCACCGGGCCGGTCCTGGGGAACCAGTTCGACGTGAACTTCGGCTTCACCGGGATGCAGAAGCTCGCCGCGCAGCTGCGTGACCGGACGACGAAGACGGGCTGGGAACGCCGGTTCGGCGGCTCACCCGCGGCCTTCCGCGCGGGCACCGGGCGGCTGTACACCTGCCTGGAGGAGGAGTGGACGGCACCGGGTGCGACCCGGCCGCTCTACGCGGACTTCCTGGACCTCGTCGGGCGCCCGGAGGCGGCCGGTCTCTTCAGCGTCGATCTGGACCTTGCCGGCCGGGAACTCCGTCTTCGAGACGTCGCAGGCGGTGTCCGAGGCCGCGACCTTGATCGCGCCGTCGCCCCCGGCG
>NZ_JBEOXU010000339.1:0-1018 GCF_040296725.1 Streptomyces sp. NPDC002044 | reverse complement strand
GCCCGGCCGGGGGGCACCCCCCCCCGTTCTTCTGGACCGCCCCCCCCCGGCCGCGGGGGTACTTCCCCCCCCCGGCTGCCGTGCTCCACCACCCGCGACGATCTTCGTAGGAAGAGGAACAGGAGTGTCCACCCAGTGACCCGAACCAGCAGCACCCGGCGACCCGGCAGCACCCGGCGGCTCCGGGCCGTCGCCGCCGCCGCGGTGGCCGCCGGCACCCTCGTCGCCGCGGCCCCCGCCGCCCCGGCGGCCCGCCCCGGCACCCCCTGCGCCACCCCGCAGCTCAAGGCCGGCTGGTACGGCGACAACCAGGCCCGGCTCCAGCGGCTCATCGACGCGTACGGCCGCTGCGACCCCCACCGGCCCGGCCGGGCCAAGCCCGTCGCCGTCTTCGACTGGGACAACACCGTCGTCAAGAACGACGTCGGCGACGCCACCCTGTTCTGGCTGCTGCGCAACGGCAAGGTGCGCCAGCCCGCCCGCGGGGACTGGTCCACCACCAGCCGCTTCCTGACCCCCGCCGCGGCCGCCGCCCTCGCCGCCGCCTGCGGACCCCTCGCCCGCCCCGGCGACCCGCTGCCCACCGGCGCGGGGACCCCCGCCGCCGACCGCTGCGCCGACGAGGTCGCCGCGGTCTACGGCACCGCCGCGACCCGGGCCGGCGCCACCGCCTTCGCGGGCTGGGACCGCCGCACCACCGAGCCCGGCTACGCCTGGCTCGCGCAGCTGACGCGGGGCTGGACCGCCCGCGAGGTCCGGGTGTTCGCCGCGGCCGCCCGTACGGAGAACCTCGCCGCGCCGGTCGGCGCCGTCCAACGGGTCGGCAGCGGCACCGCCACCGGCTGGGTCCGCTACTACGACCAGCAGAAGGACCTGGTCGCGGCCCTGCAGAAGGCCGGCTTCGACGTGTGGATCAGCTCGGCCTCACCGCAGCCGACTCCTTCGAGGGCATCCCGGACACCGGTGAGAGCGGCCACCCGATGGACCGGGAGATGGCGCTGCACCACTCCAACCACGT
>NZ_JBEOXU010000338.1:0-1036 GCF_040296725.1 Streptomyces sp. NPDC002044 | reverse complement strand
GTGGGCCACGGCAGGGCGTGTCGGGGCGGGGCGGGGGGGCCGGGCCCGGGGGGGGCCGCCCCCCCACGTCGTACCGGGCCGCGCGGTCCCCGTGCCGTGTGGCCGACCCGAGCGGCGCCGCCCGCACGGGTGGCCGCCCGGCGGGTGGGAAATGGCCGAATGAGTACGTGGAGGGTGGGATCCCACCAGCTCAGAGCCATGGCAGCCCGCCGCCGAGCCCGCACGGACCGGCGTGATCGGGTCGCCCGCCCGAGGACCGGGGCAGCGCGGGCGGAATGCGCCGTGGATCAGCGGAGTTGGCACCGGCGCGACACCCGACCCCCTCGCACTGGAGAGCTCATGAAGATCGGCATCATCGGAGCGGGCAACATCGGCGGCAATCTCACCCGCCGGCTCACGGCCCTCGGGCACGAGGTGTCCGTGGCGAACTCGCGCGGCCCCGCCACCCTCACCGCCCTCGCCGAGGAGACCGGCGCCACGCCCGTCACCGTCGCGGAGGCGGCCCGCGGCGCGCGGATCGTCGTGGTCACCGTCCCCTTCAAGAACATCCCGGACCTGCCCGCAGGACTGTTCGACGGGGCCGCCGACGGCTTCTCCGTCATCGACACCGGCAACTACTACCCCCAGCAGCGCGACGGCCGGATCGCCGGCGTCGAGGACGAGGGGCTGACCGAGAGCCGCTGGACCGAACGCCACCTCGGCCACCCGGTGATCAAGGCATTCAACGGCACCTTCGCCCAGGACATCGTCGAGCGGCCCCTGCCCGCGGGCTCCGCCGACCGCATCGCCCTGCCGGTGGCGGGCGACGACGAGACGGCGAAGGCGGCCGTGCGCGCACTGATCGACGAGCTCGGCTTCGACACCGTCGACGCGGGCGGGCTCGACGACTCCTGGCGCCAGCAGCCCGACACCCCCGTCTATGGACTCCGCGACGGCGTCGACGGCAGGCCGGCCGGGGTTCCTCGAGAGGTGCCTCCCCGCCGCCAATGCCACATCCCAATCAGCGCCTAAAACATGCTTCAACACCCGCAACCAG
>NZ_JBEOXU010000337.1:0-1068 GCF_040296725.1 Streptomyces sp. NPDC002044 | reverse complement strand
CCACGCGGGCCCCGCCCACGGTCATGCGTATCGTCACGACGCGGACTCCGCCGTGTCCATGTGCCGGCGAAGGCTCAGCGGCCGCATGTCGGTCCAGACCTCGTCCACGTACGCGAGGCAGTCCTCCTTCACACCCTCCTTGCCGGCCGCACGCCAGCCGGCCGGAATCTCCGATTCCAGAGGCCAGATCGAGTACTGCTCTTCGAGATTCACGACGACGCGAAAGGCCGCGACGTTCTCATTCTGCTCGCTCATTGCGCTTCTCCCCTTACCGCGCCGCGCTCGCTATAGTGCGCCGGACCGCGGCCTCGAAAATGACAGCTGCGATGGTGGATCGAACTTCGGAGGTACGTTACATGAGCGAAGTGGCGCAGGGCGACGGGGTGTCGGGCGAAAAGGACCGTGCGGTACGGGTGCCTGTTGTCGACTGGCCCGAACGGGGGGAGTCGGGGCCATGGCTGGGGGATGACAAGGCCGTGGTCGTCATATCCGTGGACGTCGACGCGGAGTCGCCGGTGCTGGCCCGGGGCGAGCACTACATCAACCACTTGACGACCATGTCCCACCAAGCCTATGGTCCGCGGGTCGGTGTTCCCCGGATTCTTGACCTGCTGGAACGCCTGGATGTTCCCTCCACATTCTTCATCCCCGGCGTGAGCGCGGAACGCTGGCCGGCCGTGGTCGAATCCGTACGTGACCGGGGCCAGGAAATCGGCCTGCACGGCTTCACACACCGCCATCCCGTCCACCTTTCCGAGGACGAGCAGCGTGCGGAGCTGGAGAACAGCCTGGAGACTTTCGCGCGATTCGGCGTGACGCCGCGCGGGTACCGGGCCCCCAACTGGGAGATGACCCGGTACACCCTGGACCTGCTGCCCGAATACGGGCTGTCCTACGACTCCTCCCTCATGGACGACGACCGGCCGTACGTGGTGCTCGCGGGGGCGGGCCGGCAGCGGGTCGCGGAGCTGCCCGTGCACTGGCTGCTCGACGACTGGGAGCAGTACGCCTTCCTGCCGGAGCCCAACATCGGGCAGCTGATCGAAGCTCCGTCGAAGGTGGTCGACC
>NZ_JBEOXU010000336.1:0-1068 GCF_040296725.1 Streptomyces sp. NPDC002044 | reverse complement strand
TTCCGTGCGGCGCTGACGGGTCTGGTGAACCGCTACGCGCGCGAGAAGAAGTTCCTGCGGGAGAAGGACGACAACCTCGCCGGCGAGGACATCCGCGAGGGTCTGACGGCGATCATCTCGGTGAAGCTGGGCGAGCCCCAGTTCGAGGGCCAGACGAAGACCAAGCTGGGCAACACCGAGGCCAAGACCTTCGTGCAGAAGGTCGTCCACGAGCACCTCAACGACTGGTTCGACCGGAACCCCAACGAGGCCGCGGACATCATCCGCAAGTCGATCCAGGCCGCCACCGCGCGCGTCGCGGCCCGCAAGGCCCGCGACCTCACCCGCCGCAAGGGCCTCCTGGAGAGCGCCTCGCTGCCGGGCAAGCTGTCCGACTGCCAGTCCAGCGACCCGGCCAAGTGCGAGATCTTCATCGTCGAGGGCGACTCGGCCGGCGGCTCCGCGAAGTCCGGCCGGAACCCGATGTACCAGGCCATCCTGCCCATCCGCGGCAAGATCCTGAACGTCGAGAAGGCCCGCATCGACAAGATCCTCCAGAACACCGAGGTCCAGGCACTGATCAGCGCCTTCGGCACCGGTGTCCACGAGGACTTCGACATCGAGAAGCTCCGCTACCACAAGATCATCCTGATGGCGGACGCCGACGTCGACGGCCAGCACATCAACACCCTCCTCCTCACCTTCCTCTTCCGCTTCATGCGGCCGCTGGTCGAGGCCGGACACGTGTACCTCTCCCGACCCCCGCTCTACAAGATCAAGTGGGGCCGGGACGACTTCGAGTACGCCTACTCCGACCGCGAACGCGACGCCCTGGTCGAACTCGGCAAGCAGAACGGCAAGCGGATCAGGGAAGACTCCATCCAGCGCTTCAAGGGTCTGGGCGAGATGAACGCCGAGGAACTGCGCATCACCACCATGGACGTCGACCACCGCGTACTGGGCCAGGTCACCCTGGACGACGCCGCACAGGCCGACGACCTGTTCTCGGTGCTGATGGGTGAGGACGTCGAAGCCCGGCGCTCCTTCATCCAGCGCAACGCCAAGGACGTCCGCTTCCTCGACATCTGA
>NZ_JBEOXU010000335.1:0-1068 GCF_040296725.1 Streptomyces sp. NPDC002044 | reverse complement strand
GCCAGTAGTGGTGGTGTTGGAAGGGGTAGGTGGGGAGGGGTGTGGTGTGGGGGTTGGTGTGTTGGTAGTAGGTGTTCCAGTTGGGGTTGGTGCCTTGGGTGGTGAGGTGGGCGAGGGTGGTGGTGATGGTGGTGGTTTCGGGTTGTTTGTTGTTGAGGGTGGGGTGGGTGTTGGGGGGGAGGTGGGGGGTGAGGGTGGTGGTGGGTCCTATTTCGAGGTAGGTGGTGTGGTGTTGGTGGGTGAGGGTGGTGATGGCGTCGGCGAAGCGGACGGTGTTGCGGGCGTGTTGGGTCCAGTATTCGGGGGTTTGCATGTGGTGGGTGGCGGGTTGGCCGGTTTGGGTGGAGATGATGGGGATGGTGGGTGGGTGGTAGGTGAGTTGTTGGAGGGTGGTGTGGAGTTCTTTGAGGATGGGTTGGATGAGGGGGGAGTGGAAGGCGTGTGAGACGTTGAGTTGTTTGGTGCGGTGTCCTTGTTGTTGGGCTTGTTGGGTGATGGTGTTGATGGTGGTGGTGTCGCCGGAGATGACGAGGTTGTTGGGGTTGTTGATGGCGGCGATGGAGGCGGTGTGGGTGTGGGGTTGGAGGAGGGGTTGGAGTTGTTGTTCGGTGATGTTGATGGCGGTCATGGTGCCGTTGGTGGGGAGGGTTTGCATGAGGCGTGCGCGGGTGGTGATGAGGGTGGCGGCGTCGTTGAGGGTGAGGATGCCGGCGAGGTGGGCGGCGCTGATTTCGCCGATGGAGTGGCCGGTGAGGGTGGTGGGGTGGATGCCCCAGGATTCCCAGAGTCGGTAGAGGGCGGTGTGGAGGGCGAAGAGGGCGGGTTGGGCGTATTGGGTTTGGTGGATGAGTTGGGGGTCGGTGTTTTGGTTGGGGAAGATGATGTCGTGGAGGGGGTGGGGGAGGTGGGGGTCGAGGGCGGTGCAGGCGGTGTCGAAGGCGTCGGCGTAGGCGGGGTAGGTGTGGTAGAGCTCGTGGCCCATGTGGGGTTGTTGGGTGCCTTGGCCGGAGAAGATCATGGCGATGCGTTGGTGTTCGGTGGCGCGGCCGGTGATGAGGTGGGGGGTGG
>NZ_JBEOXU010000334.1:0-1084 GCF_040296725.1 Streptomyces sp. NPDC002044 | reverse complement strand
CCGCGCGGGCCGCCCATGCGGAGGACAGCAGGAGGGCGGATCGGGTCTCGGGGGCGGCGTCGCTCCACTTGCGCAGCGCGCCCTTGTGGTCGGCGGCCCGCTCGACGTTCCCGCGGTACTGCTCCAGGACCTCCTTGAGGTCGGCGAGGACGTCGGGGATCTGCATCCCGATGCCGAGCAGTTGTCCGTTGGCGGCCATCATGTCGAAGGCGTTCACGCGGTCTTCCTTCCTGGGTGGCGCTGGAGCCGGTCGGCGATCCAGCGGGGGAGCGGGCGTACGGGCTCGTCGCGGACGATGGCGTAGGGGATGCCGCCGACGACGGAGCCGGGCCCGATGAGGTAGCCGCCGCTGCGCAGGCCGGGGCCGCGCACGTCGATCCCGGGCCCGAGGGGGCTGCGGTTGCCGGAGAAGCTGCCGATGGTGGAGCCGTCGGGGGCGGCGAAGTACAGGTGCCGGCCCCCGGACGGGGTGGCCACGGTCAGGGTGTCCGGCCACGGCTGATGGAGGCGGGCGGCGAGGTCGGCGAGCACCGCCTGGCCGTCGTCCTCGACATCGAGGTCCAGGCCGACGACGCGGGAGGCCCGGCAGCCGACGCCAATGTTGTCGCCGTCGTGCCACAGCTCCCGGACGCGCTCCGGATCGGTGAGGCACCGCGTGCGCCAGGGCCCGGCGGGGCGCCGGCCGCCGGGCGGGAGCGGGAACACGGCCAGGCCCCGGGCGGCGAGGTCGGCAGCAGCCGTGGCCGTCACGCCGGGACTGCCTCGTGCTCCTGGTCCTCGTCGTCGTCCTCGTAGCAGGTGCACTCGTCGTACGGGCCGGACGATCCGGCCCCGCAGTCGAAGCAGTACACGTTCCGGTCAGGGTCGTCGTAGTCCGGCTCGGTGTACTCGCCGTGGCGCCAGCCGGTGCAGTCGTGCGAGCAGCCGCAGCCCTCGGCACACTCGGGGCAGATCATCCCGTACGTCCAGCCGCACTTCTCGCACATGGTCTGGTTGCGGGGGTCGTTGCGTTCCTGCTCCAGGTAGCCGACCGCTTCCCGGTACGTGTTGATGTCCATGTACTCGGCGAGGTACCGCTCCAGGG
>NZ_JBEOXU010000333.1:0-1094 GCF_040296725.1 Streptomyces sp. NPDC002044 | reverse complement strand
GCTCGTGGACACCACCGGCTATCGGGTGCACGCCGCCCGGCACGCCCCGGGCAGCCCGCCACCGTGAGCCGATGCCCTGTCCGATGGGCGGGAGGAGGAAACCGGCGGATACGAGGAAGGCGCTGAAGCCGGCCAGGGAGAAGGCGACGTTGGTGCTCAGCCAGTCCAGGTCGTGGCCGAGCCAGCGGGCCACGATCGCCGTGTACTTCAGGAGGTCGTACGCGAAGGTGCACGCCGCGCCGGCCGCGATGAGGATCAGTCCGGCCTTCAGCGTGCCGGGGACCTTCCTGGACCAACGCCAGCTGAGGACCACCATGGTGACGGCCGCCACGCTGTGCGCCGCCAGGTACAGGAGGATCATCTCGCGGATCCAGGGCGTGCCGGAGTAGTACGTGTCCAGGTCGCGGAGCCGCTCGACCGGTGCGTCGCCCAGCGCGAACAGGACGCAGATGGCCACCATGACGGCGGCGTAGGCCGTCAGGCACAGCCGGGTCTGCCGCAGGGTCACGCGCGCGTCGTCGTTTCCCCGCCAGTGGATCAGCAGCACGATGGTCACGCCGTCGAACGCGGTCAGGATGCTGTACACGATGGGTGCGGCGATGTTCGGAACGCCGAGCGCCTCGTTGATGGCCGCGAGGTTCGGGGGAGCGGCGGTGACGAACAGGAGCGCGCCGACGAAGAGGGTCGCGATGACGGCCCACAGCAGCGGGTCCCGCGGGCTCTTCCTCAGCGCCCAGACCTTGATGGTGGTGGCGACGAGCAAGCCGGCGGCCGAGCACAGGTACGCCGTTCCCGCGTTCACCGACGGCTTCCGTGCGTCATGGGGGAGGGAATGCGCATGATCAATCGCTCTCTGAGGGGGCGCCGCCGACGAGGAGACCGGAGTGGTGGATCTTGGAGAACTGGATGCTCAGGCGGGCGAGCCCGTTCGTTCCGGAGACGCGGGTGGGAAGCGCGCCGCCCGGCTCCAGCGTGAACGGCGTACGGCCGGAGTCCGGCTCCCGGGATTCCGCCGCCCGGGATTCCGCCGCCCGGGATTCCGCCGCCCGGGATTCCGGCCCCAGGGATTCAGGCCGCGCGGACTCAGGCCCCCG
>NZ_JBEOXU010000332.1:0-1139 GCF_040296725.1 Streptomyces sp. NPDC002044 | reverse complement strand
AATGCGGAGGGTCTGATCTCGGGTGGTGCGGACGCGCTGCTGGTGGAGACGACTCAGGACCTGCTGCAGACGAAGTCCTCGGTGGTGGGTGCGCACCGGGCGATGGCGGCGCTGGGGGTGAGGGTGCCGCTGATCTGCTCGGTGACGGTGGAGACGACCGGGACGATGCTGCTGGGTTCGGAGATCGGCGCGGCGCTGACGGCGCTGGAACCTCTGGGCATCGACATGATCGGTCTGAACTGTGCCACGGGTCCGGCCGAGATGAGTGAGCACCTGCGCTATCTGGCGCGCAACGCCCGGATCCCGATCTCCTGCATGCCCAACGCGGGTCTGCCGGTCCTGACGAAGGACGGTGCGCACTATCCGCTGTCGGCCTCGGAGCTGGCGGACGCGCAGGAGACGTTCGTGCGGGAGTACGGGCTGTCGCTGGTGGGGGGCTGCTGCGGTACCACCCCGGAGCACCTGCGCCAGGTCGTGGAACGCGTCCGGGGCGCGGAGATCACGGTGCGCAGCCCCCTGCCGGAGGCGGGCGCGGCTTCGCTCTACCAGACGGTGCCGTTCCGGCAGGACACGGCGTACATGGCGATCGGTGAGCGGACGAACGCCAACGGGTCGAAGAAGTTCCGGGACGCGATGCTGGAGGCGCGCTGGGACGACTGTGTGGAGATGGCCCGTGACCAGATCCGTGAAGGCGCGCACATGCTTGACCTGTGCATCGACTATGTCGGCCGGGACGGCGTCGCGGACATGCGGGAGCTGGCCGGGCGGTTCGCCACTGCCTCGACCCTGCCGATCGTCCTGGACTCCACCGAGGTCCCGGTCCTGAGGGCCGGTCTGGAGAAGCTCGGCGGCCGGGCGGTGATCAACTCGGTGAACTTCGAGGACGGTGACGGCCCGGAGTCCCGCTTCGCGAAGGTGAGCGAGCTGGCGCGGGAGCACGGCGCCGCGCTGATCGCGCTGACGATCGACGAGGAGGGCCAGGCCCGTACCGTCGAGCACAAGGTCGCCATCGCCCAGCGCCTCATCGCCGACCTGACGGGGAAGTGGGGCATCCGCGAGTCGGACATCCTCATCGACACCCTGACCTTCACGATCTGCACCGGTCAGGAGGAGTCCCGCAAGGACGGCATCGCGACGAT
>NZ_JBEOXU010000331.1:0-1189 GCF_040296725.1 Streptomyces sp. NPDC002044 | reverse complement strand
GCCTGGGCGAGCCGCACAGCTCCCGGCTGCGGTCCTGGGCCGCGGACCGCGGCGCCGGCGAGAGCAGCGCCCTGCACACGGCGTGGGCGCTGCTGCTGTACCGGGCGGCGGCTGTACGGGGCCCGCTGCGGGTGACGTTCGGGGTCCGCCTCCGCGGCCGGGACAGCACCCTGCCCGGCGCCGCGGGCCTGCCCGGACCGCCCCCGGGACCGCTGCCGATGACGGTACGGGTGGACCCGGCGGCGCCGCTGGGCGACCTGCTGCACCAGGTCCGCGACGCCCTGCTCGACCTGACGGCCTACCCGTGGGTCTGCGGCGGCCTGATCGGCCAGTGGACCGGCCGGCCCGGCGCGGGACGCCTCGCCGAGAGCGCCGTCTCCTTCGACGGCCCCGCCGAACTGCCGCCCGCCGTACGCGGGGAGCTGGCCGTCCTGGGCGTCACCGCGGGCCCGCCGCGCGCCGCGGGCCCCGCGGCCGCCCTGCCCGTCACCGTCGGCGCCCGCCACGACAGCGCCGGCGCGCTGGTCCTGGACGCCGTCTACGACCGGGCGCGCCTGGCCGACGCGGACGCCTCGGCCGTCCTGGGCCAGTGCGTGCGCCTGCTGCGGGGGCTGGCGGTGCTGGCGGGCCCCCACTGCACCGTGGGCCGGGCCCTGGACCTCCTCGCGGACGCGCAGCCTCCCGCCATGGCCCCGCCTCCGCCCGCCCCCCGCCGCCCCGCGCTGAGCACGCTGCGCCGGGGGCGGCCCTCGGCCGGCGTGCTCTGCCTCCTGGCGGCCCCGGGCGTCACGGCCGGCGGCTACGAGCTGTTCGCGCGGCGCCACCGGGGCCCCGAGACGGTCGTCGTGCTGGAGTGGGACGCCGCCCGGGGCGCCGGCGTGCCCGCCGGACTCACCGGCCTGCGGGGGCCCGGCGGACGGCTCGTACTGGCCGGCTGCGGCCCGGGCGCGGCGGCGGCCTACCACCTCGCACGGGTCCTCGCGGACGCCGGGGGAGTCCCGGTGAGCGTGGTCATGACCGGCCTGGCCGGCCCCCAGGACAGCGCGGACGCGCTCGCCCGCGGCCTCGCGGCACTGCCGGCACACCGCCCCTGACCGCCCCGGCACCGGACTGCACGTGGAACAGCTCCACTGGCGCTGGCACGGACCGCTGGACACCCGGCGGTTCACCGCCGCCTGGCAGACCCTCT
>NZ_JBEOXU010000330.1:0-1205 GCF_040296725.1 Streptomyces sp. NPDC002044 | reverse complement strand
GGTGCCCTGATCAAGTCCTCGCCCGCCTCCCACTCCTCCCCAGCTCGATCCAACAGCGACACGCCGTTGCGGCATGTCGTGAGCGAATCCTGTTATCGTCTCCTCACCGAATGACTTCCCTGACAGAAACCTCGTTGAAGACTCATCCACACGGCTGGTCGGATCGAGCGCAACTCGGCGGAACGTCACGCAAAGCACGAGCTGCCGAGGAGAGTTGGTCCCGTGGAGAAGATCGCTGTAGCAAGCCAGAAGGGCGGCCCGGGCAAGACCACCACGACGGTGAACCTCGCGGCCGGCCTCGCTCTCACCGGCGCTCGCGTCGTCGTGCTCGACATCGAACCGCAAGCCCAGGCCGGACAGGCGCTGGGTGTCCGTCTGAGCAAGGCGCAGATCGGCCTGTCCCTCGGGCTCAAGCTCCAGATGGCGGCCCAGGGAGTACCCACAGGGGTGCGGGACATCCTCATCGACCGCAGCGAGCTGCTTCACAAGTTCAAGGGGACGGGCCAGTTGTTCCTGCTCGCCTCCGAGCAGCACACGATGGCGAACGCGCAGCACATCCTGCATGCCGCGGGAAACGAGAAGGTCCAAGTCCTGCGCGAGCTGCTGGCTGAGATCGAAGACGACTTCGACTACGCGGTCTTCGACACGCCTCCCGCGGTCGAGGCACTCAACGGTGTCGCACTGGCGGCGAGCGACTACGCCCTCACCCTGTGCCTGCCCAAGCACGCCACCGTCGAAGGCGCCGTCGCGATGCGTTCGACGATTCGCCACGTGAAGGACCGGACGAACGCGGATCCCAAGTTCCTCGGCGCCGTGCTCAACATGGCCAAGCCGCCTTCGGACTGGTCGCAGGAGGAGATGGAGGTCCGGGATCTGATGATCGACACGAATCTGCATCCCTTCGACACGGACATCCGCGAGGACACCCGCATCTCCCGGAGCTATGCCATAGGAGTCCCCTCGGTCCTCGGCTACGCCAACCACGCCCCCGGCAAGCGGTACGCCAAGTTCCTCCAGGAAGTCCTTGACCGTATGGACACCCCCGAGGCCGAGTGGGAGATCGCCCAGCGGGTGGAGGCTCAGCTGAACGGCGAGCCGAGGGAGCGCGTCGGTGTCTGACGGACAGGCAGTGCATCACCGCGACCAACCCGGGCTCCGGCAAGTCGCTGCTCTCGCGGATCATGGGTGACCTCTTCGGGCTCAAA
>NZ_JBEOXU010000329.1:0-1218 GCF_040296725.1 Streptomyces sp. NPDC002044 | reverse complement strand
GCCCCGCCGGAGTCCCTCGTCGTGTCCGGCGGGCTCTTCCACGGTCTCCAGCTGTGGGTGAACCTCCCGGTGGGCCGCCGACGCGACCGGCGCCTCCGAGGCAGCGGCGGCGGACGCGATCGACGAGCTCGTCGACTCGGGCCTGCTCCAGCCCGGCACCTCGGGCAGCTACCGCTACCACCCGCTGGTCCGCCAGTTCGCCCGGCAGGCCCCCGCCCCCTCCGCGCACTGAGGGGCTCCAGGGCGTACGTACGGGCAGTCAGGTGTGCCCCCGGCCCGGTACTTTCGGGCACCGACCGGCTCACCCGCGCCGCCTAGCCTTCCCGCATGACGATGTGGACCACTCTCGACCCGGCCGCCGTGGCCGTCGATCCCGGCGGCCGGACCGCGGCCCGCCTGCGGGTGCGCAACACCGGGGACACGGTGGAGGAGTACCGGCTGTCGATCGTGGGCGCCCCCGCCGGGTGGGCCCGGATCGAGCCGGGCTCCCTGCGGCTCTACCCGGGCAGCGAGGGCACCGCGGAGATCTCCTTCGCACCACCCCGCTCACCCGACGCGCCGGCGGGGCCCGCCCCGTTCGGGATCCTCGTCGAACCGCGCGAGCACCCGCGCCAGCGGGACGTCGTCGAAGGCCGGGTCACCGTCGCCCCGTTCACGGAACTGCGCGCCGAGCTGGTCCCGCCGAGCCTCGTCGGCCGGTTCCGGGGACGCGCCGCCCTCGCCGTCGACAACCTCGGCAACACACCGCTCACCGCCTCCCTGACCGCCCGGGACGAGTCGGGCCGCCTCACGTTCGACATCCGGCCGAACGCGGTGCGGGTGGCCCCGGGCCGGGCGGTCTTCGCCGACGTGGAGATCCGGCCGCAGACGGTCAGCTGGACCGGGGGCACCGAGACGCACCGTACGACCGTGACGGTCCGCCGGTCGGGGGAGACCGGCGGCCTGGAGCTGACCGGGGACTTCGAACAGCGCCCCGTGCTCCCGGGCCGGCTGCTCTTCGCGGCCGGGCTGCTGGCCACCGGGGCGGTCGCCTTCGCCGTGTTCTGGTTCGGGTTCTCCCCGAAGGTCAACTCGGCGGCGGGCGAGATGAAGACGGAGACCGGGGCCGTACTGCCCGCCCCGCTCGGCGGGCAGACCCCGCTGCCCTCCGCGCCCGCCCCGCCCCCGGACCCGCTCCCCGGCGGAGCCCTCCCGGGCGGCGACCCGGCGGCGGGCGCC
>NZ_JBEOXU010000328.1:0-1241 GCF_040296725.1 Streptomyces sp. NPDC002044 | reverse complement strand
TGCCGAGGAGCCGGCCGGCACGGAGGAGGGCCCGCACGCGGCGGTCATCCCGGCCGCGACGACGGCCGCGGCGACCAGGGGCAGGCGGCGCCCGAGGGGTGCGGTGGAGCGGGGAGACACCGTGCGGCGTTCGGCGCGGACGGATCGGAGCAGGCGAGAACTCATGGCGGAGACACCCCAGGGGCAAGGTTAGGACTGCGGGACGGGCGAGGCCCGCCCCGGATCGGAAGCCGGGGCCGCCCGACGGTTCACCGGTTTCGTGTCCGGTGCCGGGGGCCGCTCGGCTGACGTGAGCATAGGACCGCTCGCCGCCCGCGGAACCGCGTCGGCGCGATCTTGAGGTTGCCCTAAGGAACAGCTCACCTTCGGCTTCGGCGGAAACCGGTGCACCGGCGTGCACAGCGCCGCGAACTGAGCGAACCGCGCGAAACGGTACGGGAGTCGCCAAGCGGTACGGACCGGTCGCGCCGGTTGCCGGTCGCCGCTCCCCGGTCGCCGCTCCCCGGTCGTCCGTCCCCGGTCGGCCCGCCGGGCCTCAGAACGAGGTCTCGCGCACGCTGGCCTTCGCCCCCGGGTCGACCGTCGCCGTGATCACCGACCGGTGGCCGCCGCTGGAGAACGTGACCGTGAGGGTGACGTCGGAGCTCTGCGAGGTGGTCGTCTTGAAGCCGCGGCCGGGGATCGCCGAGATCAGGCACACGCCCTTGCTCCCGTACCGGACCGTGACCTTGCCGCCCTGTGAGGGGACGGTGTGCAGGCCCGCCCCGCCCTCTTCGCAGTCGACGTCGTTCTTGGGCGCGCTGGTCCGCGGGGTACCCGCCGACGCCTTCGCGGGGGTGGGCGCGGGCGAGGCGGACGGCTTCTGCGTCAGCGTGGGCGAGGGGCTCGCGGAGGCGGCCGCGGACGGGGACGGGGAGGGCTGCTCCGGCGACGGACTGCCCGCCTCCCAGGCGGGGGGCGTGTCGATGACGACCGGGGCGGAGCGCGCGACCGGGGGCGTATGCCTGGTCGACCCGACCACGAACTGGACCGTCGCGAGCACGGCGGTCACGCTGGCGGCCGTACACGACAGCCATATGAGCAGATAGCGCGGAGTTCGGGGCACGGCCCCATAGTGGCCGACGCGCGGCGCGGCGCGGCACCGGCACCCCCCGAAGGCCGGCGGCGCTGGCGGGGCGCGCCGGGAACGCCGACGTCCCCCGGACCCGGGGAGGGGTCGGAGGACGACGGGCGGGGCCGGT
>NZ_JBEOXU010000327.1:0-1259 GCF_040296725.1 Streptomyces sp. NPDC002044 | reverse complement strand
GCGCTTCTCGTCCCAGCCGACCACGGGGGTGTTCGCCCGGGTCGGGGACTCGTCGCGGCGCAGGCCGGTCGCCCAGGCGTCGTACGCGGTCAGGCGTTGCCCTGCGCGAGGTACGCGAGCACTTCGGCGCGGTCCTCGGCGCCGTCCGCGAACATCAGCACCGGGTGCACGCCGCGCGGCCGGAGCGCCCGCACCACACCGCTGACCACGCGCCCGAAGAAGGGATCCTGGAACACCTCGGCCGCGAACTCGTCCCGGCCGCCGGTGGCTTCGCGGCCCGCGCCGCACACCACGAGGGCGACCGTGCCGGACCGCCGCGTCACCAGGGAACGGGCCGCCCGGTTCGGCACGTACCCGGTCGAGGCGACCGCCCGCCGGACCGCCTCCTGGATGGCCGGGTCGACGTTGCGGACCCCGTTGACCACCCGGGACACCGTCGCCCGGGAGACTCCCGCTGCCCGGGCCACGTCCTCCAGGGTGGTCGCTCCGGCCCCTCCCGCCGCGGGCCCGGCCACCGCGCCCGCCCCGGTCCCCGCCCCTGTCGCCGTACGCCCCCCAGTGTCCATGCCCGCAGCGTAACGCCCCCTCCCGGCCCTACGGGGAGGGGCCGGGGGCCGTCACCACCGCCGGCGCACGGTGGCCTTGGCGCCGGTCACCAGGCTCGCCGGCGGAACGTCATCGGCCACGACGGCTCCGGCGGCGATCACGGCGTCACGGCCGATGGTGACACCGGGCAGGATCGTGGCACCGGCACCGATCCACACGTTCTCCGCGACGTCGATGGGCCCGCCGGTGAGGTACAGCCGCCGCTCCCCGGGATCGACCGGGTGCCCGCTGGTGATGAACGTGACCTTCGGGCCGACCATCACGCGCTCGCCGAGCCGGATGCCGGCGTAGTCCAGGAACGTGCAGTTCTGGTTGATGAAGACACGCGGGGCGAGGTCGAGGCGCAGACCGTGGTCCGTGTAGAACGGCGGGTAGATCGTCACTTTCGGCGGCAGCGGCCCGCCGAGGATCTGCTCCAGCAGTGCGGCCCGGCCGGCTTCGTCCTCGAAGGGCAGGACGTTCAGGCGGGAGGTCAGCTCGGTGACCCGCAGGACCCTGTCGGCCATGGCCTGGAACTCGGCACTGCGGATGCGCATGAGAGGGTCGCTGGACATGCCGCGATCTTTTCCCGCGAACGCGAACCGGCCAAGACCCATCCGAGGGGTTTCCCCGGCGCTTCGCGCCGGAACGGGATCTCCGGGCCGGGCCGCCCC
>NZ_JBEOXU010000326.1:0-1295 GCF_040296725.1 Streptomyces sp. NPDC002044 | reverse complement strand
AACGCCACCGGTCCCACGGCCGCCGTGGCCGCGGCGCACAGGAGTACCGCCACGGCCGCGCTCGCCAGCCGGGCCCGCCGTCACGACAGGGGGAGCTCAGGCGCGGATGATGTTCTCCGCCTGCGGGCCCTTCTGGCCCTGCGTGATGTCGAACGACACCGTTTCGCCCTCGGTCAGTTCGCGGTATCCGTTGCCGGAGATGTTGGAGTAGTGGGCGAAGACGTCCGGTCCGCCCCCGTCCTGGGCGATGAAGCCGAAGCCCTTTTCGGAGTTGAACCACTTCACGGTGCCACTGGCCATGCTCGCCCCTCTGATCATTCAGCGGGCTGCCCGGGACCGGGCCGCCGCGGACGCGCCCGCCTCACGGGCCGCCCGACCCCAGTCCTCCCCGTGGATGACACCAACTACACCCGCATGGACCGGTCTTGTGGGATTCTCCGGCCCCGGACCGAACAGATCCACCCCATCCGGCAGGAACCCGGCGCGCGGCGCGGAGGCCCGGACCGCACGCCGCCGGCCCGCGCGTGCGGGAAGCGGCGCACCCGCCGGTCCGCCGGTGCGGACCGCTCCGGGCCCGTACGCTCGGTACGGTCCGCACGACGGCCGCACCACCGTCCCCCTCCACGCGCACACCGGGCAGGCGATGAGCTCTCAGACGTTTCAGGCAGGACAGACGGGCCTCATCGTGCGGGTCCCGGAGGCCGAACCCGCCGTCCGCGCGTGGCGCGAACGGCTCGACCCCTCGGCGCACGACGGCGTACCGGCCCATGTCACGGTCCTCTTCCCCTTCCTCGACGAGAGCCGGCTCGACGCGGACGTGATCACCGCCCTGACCGGGATCATGGCCGGCCACCGCGCCTTCGACCTGTGCTTCCGCACGTGCGGACGGCTCCCCGAGGTCCTGTACCTGGTGCCCGAACCGGCCGCCCCGCTGCGGGCGCTCACGGAGGCCGTCGCCGCCCGCTGGCCCGAGGCCCCGCCGTACGGAGGCCGGTTCACCGAGATCATCCCGCACCTGACCATCGCCCAGGGGCAGGAGGAGGCCGCCGCGGACGAGATCGAAGCCGGCCTCCTCGGCCGGCTGCCCATCGCCTCCCGCGTCTCCTCGGTCGTACTGATGGCCCACGACGGAACGGCGTGGCGGGAGCGTGCGGTCTTCCCCCTCGGCCGACGGGACGCGGCTCCCCCCGGACGGCCGGGATCCGTACCGGCGCGGACCACCTGAGACCGGCGGCTCCGCCGCGCCGGCCCCGGAACGCGCGGGAGGGGCGGCCGGAGCTCGTGAAGCTCCGGCC
>NZ_JBEOXU010000325.1:0-1304 GCF_040296725.1 Streptomyces sp. NPDC002044 | reverse complement strand
GCGAGGTGCTGGGATACGTCGTCTCGCCGGTGCCGCAGGGGTTCGACACGTGGGACGACTACCATCGCTCGCTGCCGCCGGACCATCAGGTCAAGTGGTTCTCCTGTGTCGATCCCTCAGGGGTGGGCCCGCGGCTGCTCTTCCAGCGCGTTCCCGAGACCAAGGTCGTCAAGAATCGGGTGCACCTCTGCGTACGGGCCGGAACCGGGCTCGTGGGGGAGGAACGCCTCGCCACGCTCCGGACCGAGTCCGCACGACTGGCCGCGTTCGGCGCGGTGCACGTGCGCACGCTGCTTGCCGACGGCACCAACGAGTCGTGCATCGTGATGCAGGACTTCGAGGGCAACGAGTTCTGCCTCGACTGACAGAGCGGGAGACGAGAGATCGTGACTTTCTGGCGTGCTCGCTTGGTGCCGGTGGCGGCGGCCCTGGGGGCGGGTGTTGCCCTTGGCTTGTCCGGCCCCATGGCCGGAAAGTTCGACAACCCGGTGTGCGCCGCGCTGAACGTCGTGTTCGCCGGGGGGTGGTCGTGGGCCTGTTTCGCATTCCTGGTGGGATTCTTCCGTCGATCCAGGATCGAGTCGGCCCTGCTGTCGTCCGCCGCCTTGGCGATCGGTGTGGTTGTCTACTACCTCTTCAAGGCTCTGAGTCCCGCCGTGCCCCTCGGGGTGGCGGCATCCAGTGGATCCGTGTCCGGATCGACGAGCGGACTCTCCTCCGGGATCCTGGTGTGGGGAACGGCGGCGTTCGTCCTTGGTGCGCCGCTGGGACTCACGGGCAATCTGGCACGAACTCCCGGCTTCGGCGGCCTCCCCTTCCGGTTGCTCATACCGCTCATTGCCTTCTACGAGACCTCCATGCGGATCACCGGGGAGGCGCTCGGACAGGCCACGGTGGTCATGGTGACGTGGCAGGCGATGCGCGGGGCAGCGGTCGTGGCCGCTGTGGCACTCGTGGGGCACACCGTCCGGGACTGGAGGCGCGCACGGCTCAGGAGACGGCGTACCACTGGCTGGCCCAGCCGGTGTTGATGGTGCTGGTGGACTGTTCGGCAAGGTTCACCTGGGGCGGCAGGGCGGTCTGTCCCGTCAGGATGGTGCTGTAGCGGAGCTTCGGCGCTGTCAGGCCGGCGTTGACCGAGATGCCGGCGCCCGTGGACTTGAGGGTGAGGGCGTTGGTGGCCCACGTGCCGTTCAGGAGAAGGGCGATGAAGTAGGTCCCATCCAAACCCAACTCCACCAAACCCTCACCCCCATCACCCCCCACCCAGGCCACACCCCCTTCTACTCCACCGTCACCGCCAC
>NZ_JBEOXU010000324.1:0-1304 GCF_040296725.1 Streptomyces sp. NPDC002044 | reverse complement strand
TCCACGTCCTGGCAGGCGGCGCCCGGCCGGACCGCCGCGCCGGCCCGCGGGGAAGGCGGCGGACGTCCCCGAGTTCCGCGGCATGTGGATCGCCACCGTGCAGAACGTGGACTGGCCGTCCAGGTCCGGACTGTCGGCCGGGAGCCAGCGCGCGGAACTGCTGTCCCTCCTCGACACGGCCGTCGAACGCCGCCTCAACGCGGTGGTCCTCCAGGTCCGGCCGGCGGCCGACGCCCTGTGGCCGTCCCGGCTGGAGCCCTGGTCGCAGTGGCTGACCGGGGAGCAGGGGGCCGACCCCGGCTGGGACCCGCTCGGCACCGCCGTCGACGAGGCGCACGCCCGGGGGCTGGAGCTGCACGCCTGGTTCAATCCGTACCGGGTGGCCAACCACACGGACCCCGGGCGCCTCGTGGCCTCCCATCCGGCCCGGCGCAACCCCGGCTGGACCGTCCCGTACGCCGGGAAGCTCTACTACAACCCCGGTCTGCCGGAGGTGCGGCGCTTCGTCCAGGACGCGATGCTCGACGCGGTCGCCCGCTACTCCGTCGACGGCGTGCACTGGGACGACTACTTCTACCCCTACCCGGTGGACGGCGAGTCCTTCGACGACGACGCGGCCTACGAGCGGTACGGCTCCGCCTTCGACACCCGCGCGGACTGGCGCCGCCACAACACCGACACCCTGGTCCGCGAGATGTCCGGGCGGCTGCGGACGCTGCGGCCCGCGGCGCGCTTCGGCATCAGCCCGTTCGCGGTCTGGCGCAACGCCGACCGGGACCCGCTCGGTTCGCCGACGCAGGCGGGCCTGGGCACGTACGACGACCTGTACGCGGACACCCGCAAGTGGGTCACCGAGGGCTGGATCGACTACGTGGCCCCGCAGGTGTACTGGCACATCGGCCATCCGACCGCCGACTACGAAGACGTCGTCCCGTGGTGGGCGCGGACGGTCGAGGGCACGGGCGTGGACCTGTACGTGGGGGAGGCGCTGTACCGGAGCGACGCGAACAGCCCCACCGCCGCCTGGCGCGATCCGGCGGAGCCGTCCCGGCACGTGCGCTTCGCGCGGCAGTACCCGCAGGTCCGCGGCCATCTGTGGTTCTCGGCGACCCAGGTGGCCGCTGACCCCAACGGGGCGATGGCCCGGGTGGTCGCCGACCACTACGGATCGGCGGTCCGCCCGCGCTGAGCCGAGACCCGGCGGGCCGGTGCCGGGCCATCGACCTCGACCACGCGCCGCCCGACATATCCGCTAAATCGATATCCGCTCCGTCTTCCTCCCCGGCCCTCGTGGCCGTCGTGCC
>NZ_JBEOXU010000323.1:0-1535 GCF_040296725.1 Streptomyces sp. NPDC002044 | reverse complement strand
CGGGACCCCAGCTCGGTGGGGGACGCGCCGGGGGTGGGGCCGGCGGGGGACGAGGGGGCCGTCGGAGGCGGGGCCGCAGACCAGCGGGGTGCCGGCGGAGGTGACGGCCGTGGAACCGGCCGGCGCGCAGAACGAACCCGCACGCTTCACCGGCGCACCGCCGCCGTCGTTGTCACCGGAGCTGCCGGAGCTGCCGGAGCTGCTCGATCCGCCGGAGCCGCTCGATCCGCCCGAGGTGCCCGATCCGCCGGAGGTGCCCGATCCGCCGGTGGACGAGGAGGATCCGCCGCTGCCGGAGGAGCCGTCCTGCGGGGGAGCCGGTGCGCGCGTGGGCTCGGGGGCCGGCCGGGGGCGCAGCTCCGTGCCTTCCCGGGCCGGGCACGCGGTCCCGCCGGCCACGAGGTGGACGGCCGGGGCGGCGAGCCCGGCCGATACCGGGGATCCGGTCGGCAGACCCTGGAAGCAGACCGTCCAGTCGGCGTGGTTCGCGGGGAGCGCGACGTCGCGGTAGGCGCTGTGGGCGGTCAGTCCGGTCCCGCCCAGGTCCCGTACGGCCTTCTCGGCCTCGGCGAACGCCTTCCCCACCAAGGCCGGCATCCGCGGCTCGGCGGGCGCGGACGGGGAGGGGGACGCAGAGGACGGCGGGGCCGGGCTGGAGGAGGGGGAAGCCTCCGGCGCGGGCGTGACCGTCCGGGCGGCAACCGGCACGGACTTGGCGTCGTCCGTCTTCTCCGGCGGGTCCGAGACGAGGAACAGCAGGAACCAGAGACCGCCGAGCACGGTCGCCACGATCTTCTTCGCCTGGCTCCAGCGGCTCGTCCACGCCAGCACGATGCCGGCCGGCGGCAGGACGACCAGGGCCGCGATGATCAGCGCGGGATGCTGCCACCAGCGCCGGGAGGGCGGCGCCGGGGTGAAGCCGTAAGAGTGTGTGTGCGGCGGTGGGTACACGGCGCTCCAGTGCGGACGGGATGGTGGCGGACGCACTCGAACCCGAGGTGGCAAAACGTGCCGGTGGGGGTGTGCGTAGGGAGACCGTAGTGGCAGCGGCCGGGGGTCGTCGGGAGAACCGGGGAATCCGCGGCGGGCTGCGGCTAGAGTCCCTCGCACGACGACCGTGAGAAGGGGGTACCCGTGGCCAAGGTCAACATCAGCCTCGACGCCGAACTCGTGGTGGAGGTGATGGTCCTCGCCGGGGTCGGCTCTCCGCAGGACGCGGTGGAAGCGGTCGTACGGGACTACATCGCGCGCGGGCACCGCACCGAGGCGCGGGTCCAGCGGCAGGACGAGCCCCGGCGGATCGCCGACACCGTGGAGCCGCCGCCGCAGGGCTGAACCTCGGTGCCCCGGTGGCGCGTCTGAACCGGCCCCGCGGGCGTGCGGCGCACAGTGGGCGCCGGGAGCGGTCCGGCGCGGGCCGCTCCCGCCGCCCGACGCCGCAGGGAGCGCCCATGAGCGAGGCCGTGTCCAGACGTTCCGCGATCCGGCTGCTCGCGGGGGCGGGAGCCGCGTTCGGTGCGGCCGGCTGCGCGCCC
>NZ_JBEOXU010000322.1:0-1537 GCF_040296725.1 Streptomyces sp. NPDC002044 | reverse complement strand
CTGCTCGGCCCCTGACGCGCGCACGGGCGCCCCGCCACCCGGGAGGGCAGCGGGGCGCCCGGCTGGGTCAGGGCAGCAGGTCGGGTTCGGCCGGCGCGGGCGCCGTGCCGTCGGTCGGCGACGGCTGGGTCTTCGTCGGCTCCTTGGGCTTCGCCGGGGGCTTCGGCTTCGGCTTCGGCTGCGGCTTCGCCGGCTCGATGGCGAACGCCTCCGTCACCGCCGTGGCGGTACCCGTCGTGTCCGTTCCGCCGAAGACGTACACGCAATTGCTCCTCGGGTCCTTGGTACACGGAGCGGCGGCGCTGCCGGCCGACTGGCGTGCCGTCGGCATCGACGGCAGCGTCACCCAGGCGTTGGAGACGGGGCTGTACGCCTCCAGCGTCCCGAGTACGGTACCGGCGGTGGTGCTGCCGCCCGCGACGTACACGCAGCCGTTGGTCATGCCGTCCGGGCAGGGGGCCGCCGCCGCGGACGCCTGGAAGCGAGCGGTCGGCAGGGCCGGGGCGTAGACCCACGCGTTGAGCACGGGGCTGTACACCTCCACCGAGTTCAGGGCCACGACTCCGTCACCACCGCCGACGGCGTACAGACAGGTGCCCTTCAGGCCGAGGCCCGGCGCGCAGGGTGCCGCTGCGCCGGCGTGGCCGAACCGGGCGCTCTGGAGCGGGGTCACGGTGGTCCAGACGCCGGTCGCCGGACTGTACGCCTCCACCGTGGCCAGCTCGACGCCGACCGGGTTGGCGCCGCCGAACACGTACACGCAGCTGCCGCGCAGGCCGGTGCCCTCGGTGCAGGGGGCCGTGGCGGCCGCCGCGCCGGTGCGGGCCGTCTGGACGGAGGGCAGGCTGATCCAGGCGTTGGTCTCGACGCTGTACGCCTCGACCACCGCGCTGACCGTTCCCCCGCCGGTGGTGCCGCCGACGGCGTACACGCACTCGCCCCGGTGCCCGGGCGGGCACGGGGCCGTCGTCACGGCGGGGCCGGTGCGGGGCGTCTTGACCGGCGGCAGCGTGGCCCAGGTGTTGACGGCCGGGCTGTACGCCGCGAGGTCCGCCGGAGTCCCGGTGCCGGGAACGGCGTACACGCACTTGCCCTGGAGGCCCTCGGGGCAGTTCGCGGTCGCGCCGCCGAGCGCGGACCGCGCGACCGGCATCGACGGAACCGTGATCCACACTCCCTGCGCGGTCGCGGTGCCGGCCGTCAGCGCCAGCAGGGGCGCGAGGGCGATGACGGCGAGCCGCCGCCAGCCGCGGGGCCGGTGGGCGAGTGCGGGGGGCGGATCGGCGGGCGTGGGGCGGTCCGTGCGCCTCATGATGACTCTCTTTCAGACCACTGTCCGGAATGTCCAGATACAGACGAGCACATTCCGCCTGTGGAGGCTGCCGGACGGGCGGCCGAACAGCCCTGCCCCGTCACCCTCCCCCGGAGCCCGCACGGCGTGCCGGAGGTCACGGCGATGCCGGAACCGAAGTCGATCAGGCGGTTGCCGTCGACGTCCTCGATGATGCCGCCGCCCGCGCGGGCCGTGAAGACGGGG
>NZ_JBEOXU010000321.1:0-1626 GCF_040296725.1 Streptomyces sp. NPDC002044 | reverse complement strand
CCTGTGCGGGGCGGCTGCGGCGTCCGCGGGAGGAGGCGGCGCTGCGCTTGGGGCGGTCCGAGACGGGGTTGGTGATGGTGACGGGGATCCCGGAGGGGGTCTGTGCGCCGGTGATGCGGTTGAGGGCTTCTTCGCCGGAGCGGACCTGGGTGGTCTGGGGGGTGATGCCGGCCGCTTGCATGAGGCGGGTCATGTCGCGGCGCTGGTTGGGGGTGACCAGGGTGACGACGCTGCCGGACTCTCCGGCGCGGGCGGTGCGGCCGCCGCGGTGGAGGTAGTCCTTGTGGTCGGTCGGGGGGTCGACGTTGACGACGAGGTCGAGGTTGTCGACGTGGATGCCGCGGGCGGCGACGTTCGTGGCGACCAGGACGGTGACGTGTCCGGTCTTGAACTGGGCCAGGGTGCGGGTCCGCTGGGGCTGGGACTTCCCGCCGTGCAGGGCCGCGGCGCGGACTCCGCTGTTGAGGAGGTCCTGGGTGAGGCGGTCCACGGCGTGCTTGGTGTCGAGGAACATGATCACGCGGCCGTCGCGGGCGGCGATCTCGGTGGTGGTGGCCTGCTTGTCCGCGCCGTGGACGTGCAGGACGTGGTGTTCCATCGTGGTGACCGCGCCCTGGGAGGGGTCCACCGAGTGGACGACGGGGTCGGTGAGGTAGCGGCGGACCAGGAGGTCGACGTTGCGGTCCAGGGTCGCGGAGAACAGCATCCGCTGGCCCTCGGGGCGGACCTGGTCCAGGAGCGCGGTGACCTGGGGCATGAAGCCCATGTCGGCCATCTGGTCGGCTTCGTCCAGGACGGTGATGGCGACCTGGCTCAGGCGGCAGTCGCCGCGGTCGATGAGGTCCTTCAGCCGGCCGGGGGTCGCGACGACCATCTCGGCGCCGCCGCGCAGGGCGCTGGCCTGGCGGCCGATGGGCATGCCGCCCACGACGGTCGCGGTGCGCAGGCCCAGGGCGCGGGCGTAGGGGGTGAGGGCCTCGGTGACCTGCTGGGCGAGTTCGCGGGTCGGGACCAGGATCAGGGCCAGGGGCTGGCGGGGCTCGGCGCGCTGTCCGGCGGTGCGGGCCAGCAGGGCCAGGCCGAAGGCGAGGGTCTTGCCCGAGCCGGTCCGGCCGCGGCCCAGGACGTCACGGCCCGCGAGGGAGTTGGGGAGCGTCGCGGCCTGGATCGGGAACGGGACGCTGACGCCCTGCGTGCCCAGCGCGGCGAGGAGCTCGGCGGGCATGTCGAGGTCGGCGAACGCCTCGGCGGCCGGCAGCGCGGGAGTGATCGTCTTGGGGAGCGCGAACTCACCCTGCGGCCCCGAGGAGCGGCGGCCGCCGCCGTACCCGGAACCGCCCGACCGGCCGGAGGACCCGGAACGCGACGGCGCGGAGGAACCGAAACGGCTCCCGCGGCCCGACCCGCCCGAACCGCCCGAACTCCCCGAGCCGTACGAGGCGCCCGAACTCCCCGAGCCGTACGAGCCGCCGTAGGAGCCCCCGGAAGAACCCGAACCGCCACTGCGGCCACGGGAAGAACGGTCATTGGTGCGAATGGTGCGGTTCATGCAGAACCTTCCTCGATGCGGCACGTATCGAGGAATCCCCGAAGGGAGATTCGCGAGAACGAGCCGAATGAAATACG
>NZ_JBEOXU010000320.1:0-1635 GCF_040296725.1 Streptomyces sp. NPDC002044 | reverse complement strand
TCCCCAGCCACGCGTACAGCGCCCTCGGGAACCTCTCCTACATGGCCGGGATGCTGGAGCAGGCCGTCCAGCAGTCGGTCCGGCCGGTGATGCACACCTACGAGAACGGCCGCGTCCGCATCGACGGCAACGGCGACGCTGACGCGAAGGTGGCCGAGCTGGTGGCCGCCCGCGACGACGCGATGGCCGCCGCCGCCGCGCTGACGGCCGCCGTCCAGCGGATGCACAACGCCAGCTCCCCCATGGGCCTGGACACCACGGGCATGCCCGAGTTCGAGGACGACGACGAGTGAGCGCCGACCGCCTGTACCTGCGGCACTCGACGGACAAGCAGACCGACGCCCGGCAGCGGCACGCCCTGGCGGCGTTGCTCGCCGCCGGCGCCCCGGCCTACGAGGACCCGGCGACCTCCAGCCGCGTCCTGTCCCTGTACCGCGACGGGTTCAAGCAGCTGCTCGACGAGGCGGCCGTCGGCGACACGATCCGCATCGCGGACGCGGCCCGGCTGTTCCGGTCGGTGGCGGACATCATCGCGCTGCGGCCGGTGCTGATCCGGCGCGGGCTGCACCTGCGGGTGGAGTCGGGGCTGCTGTCCGGGATCGACCTCGCCTCGGACGACCCGGGCACCAAGATGATGGTGAGCGTCCTCGCGGCGGTGCTGGAGTTCCAGCGCGACATGATCTCGGAGAACACCCGCGAGGGCGTCGCCGCGGCCGAGGCCGCCGGGAAGACGCTCGGGCGTCCGGCCGCGCTCGACGAGGGCGAGGTGGTCGAGCTGGTGGAGGCGTACCGCGAGGGCGCGGCCGTGAAGGCGCTCGCCCGGCAGTACGACATCGCCCCGAAGACCGTGCGCCGGGTCCTCGATGCCGCCGGGGCCCGCGACGTGCCCGACGACCTGTCGGATCTGCTCGACGGCGACGGCCAGGACGACGTCGGCGGCAACGTCCAGGCGGTGGCCGCCGACCCGGTCGCGGTGGTCGACGTTCCCGGCCTGGTCGCCGAGAACCTGGCCGACGTCGCCGACGACGCGGTCCGCCAGGCGCTCGCCGCCGGGCAGACCATCCGGCGCGGGCAGGGCTACTCGGTGCGGGTGACGGCCCCGTTCAGCGTGCACGCGGCGATGATCGAGCACTCCGCGACCGCGCTGATGCAGTCGCCCGCCGGCCGCAAGGCCCACCGCATCCACTCCGACCGCGTGACGTCCGCCCGGATCACGCCCTGAGTGTCGGTGCCGTTCGCTACAGTCGGGCCTGCGGTCGCATGACCGTGGGCCCGGCTCGTGGCCCGGTTCGTCTGGCCCAGACCGGACGAGTTCCGCCAAAGGTGCTCCGCGCCGAGTCGCTCATCTCGCATCACCTTGCTGGCCTCGCTCTTGGCGGCCGGTGAGTCTGGGATCACCGCGCGCCGCGGAAACGAGAGCTTGAGATGCCGAAGAACCACGCGCGCAAGAAGGCCCTGGCCGACCTCAAGGAGGAGCTGGGCATCAAGCACGCCTGCGCCATCGCGCTCCTGGACCACCCAGACCCCGACGAGCGGGAGACCCTGGAGCGGTACCTCGCCGAGTACATGGACATCAACACGTACCGGGAAGCGGTCGGCTACCTGGAGCAGGAACGCAACGACCCCCGCAACCAG
>NZ_JBEOXU010000319.1:0-1669 GCF_040296725.1 Streptomyces sp. NPDC002044 | reverse complement strand
CGGTCAATACGCGCTACGTGGTCCTGTGGATCACCGCCATGCCGAAGTCCGACGCCTATGAATTCATCGGCGACCCCCGGCCTGCCGGACACCGCGTACGAGCACGACGGGCAGCTCACCAAGCGGCACGTCCGCGCGGCGACCCTGGCCACGCTCGCCCCGGCCCCCGGGGAACTGCTGTGGGACATCGGTGGCGGCTCCGGCTCCATCGGCATCGAGTGGATGCGTACGCACCCCGCGTGCCGGGCGGTGGCGGTGGAGCGGGTCCCGAAGCGGGCGGAGCGCATCGCGCGCAACGCGGCGGCGCTCGGCGTCCCCGGCCTGCACGTGGTCGTCGGCGCAGCGCCGGACGCGCTCTCCGGACTCCCGGCACCGGACGCCGTGTTCATCGGCGGCGGCCTGACCGCGCCGGGACTCCTCGACACGGTGTGGGCGGCGCTGGCCCCGGGCGGCCGGCTCGTCGTCAACACCGTCACCCTGGAGTCGGAGGCGGTCCTCGCCGAGCGCCACCGGCGGCACGGCGGTGACCTGGTGAAGCTCGCCGTCGCGCACGCCGTGCCGGTCGGCGGTTTCACGGGCTGGCGGCAGGCCATGGCGGTCACCCAGTGGTCGGTGACGAAGCCGGCGGAGACGGCGGAGACGGTAAGGACCCCGCAGGCCGCGGCGTCCGCGGACACCAAGGAGACGGAGCGGTCATGACCGTGTACTTCATCGGAGCGGGCCCCGGCGCCGCCGACCTGATCACGGTGCGCGGCGCCCGGACCCTGGCCGCCGCCCCCGTCTGCCTGTACGCGGGCAGCCTGGTGCCGCGCGAGCTGCTGGCCGAGTGCCCACAGGGCGCGCGGCTGGTCGACACCGCGCGGCTGAACCTGGACGAGATCGTCGGCGAGTGCGTCCGCGCGCACGCGGCGGGTCTGGACGTGGCACGGCTGCACTCCGGCGACCCGTCGATCTTCAGCGCGGTCGCGGAGCAGATGCGCCGGCTGGACGCGGCCGGCATCCCGTACGAGGTCGTCCCGGGCGTACCGGCCTTCGCCGCGGCGGCGGCCGCGCTCAAGCGGGAGCTGACCGTCCCCACGGTCGGGCAGACGGTGATCCTGACCCGGGTCTCCCAGCAGGCCACCCCCATGCCGCCGGGCGAGGACCTGGCCACGCTGGGCCGCAGCGGCGCGCTGCTGGTCCTCCACCTGGCCACCCGGTACGTGGACCGGGTCGTGGACGAGCTGCTGCCGCACTACGGACCCGCGTGCCCGGCGGCGGTCGTGGCGATGGCCAGCCGCCCCGACGAACTGGTCCTGCGCGGCACCCTGGCCGACATCGCCGACCAGGTGAAGGCGGCGGGGCTGGTGCGGACCGCGGTGATCCTGGTGGGCCGCACGCTGGGCGCGGAGCAGTTCCGCGACAGCCACCTGTACTCCCCCGAGCGCGACCGGCATGCCTGCTGATCCCGGCGCCGGTCCCGGCCCCGGACCCGGCCGTCGCGCGGAGCGTCACGTCCTGATCCTGGGCGGTACGACGGAGGCCCGCCGCCTCGCGCAGGCGCTGGCCGGCACCCCGGCCGGACCGGCCCCCGGGGGCGGGGCCGCGGGACCCGCCGGTGCGGGGCGGTGACCGTCTCCGACGCGTACGCCACCAAGTTCCTGTCCGTCGTCGGGATCGGCTCGATGAG
>NZ_JBEOXU010000318.1:0-1716 GCF_040296725.1 Streptomyces sp. NPDC002044 | reverse complement strand
GCCCGAAGCCCGTGCCGAACAGCGCGCGCTGGCGGGCGTGGCGGTGGGCCGGGCCTGCGGGCCACCGCGGCGGGGCCTACCGGAGCACTGACATCCAGTCACCCGTACGCTGTGCCTGCCGCGGCTCGGTAAAGGCGCGGTAAGTGGTCGGTAAGTGCTCGACAAGGGGAGGGGATCGCGGGTGGCCGCGATGGAGCTGACTCGTACGCACCGGATACTCATCGGCGTCGTGGTCGCCGGAGCCGTCGTCATCGCGGGGATCGGGTTCGCGGGCTCGTACTCCGCGGTGCGCACGCTCGCCCTGCAGAAGGGCTTCGGCAGCTTCTCGCTGGTGTTCCCGATCGGCATCGACGCGGGGATCTGCGTGCTGCTGGCGCTGGACCTGCTGCTGACGTGGATGCGGATACCCTTCCCGCTCCTGCGGCAGACGGCGTGGCTGCTGACGGCGGCGACGATCGCCTTCAACGGTGCCGCGTCCTGGCCCGACCCCCTCGGCGTCGGCATGCACGCCGTGATCCCGATCCTGTTCGTGGTGACGGTCGAGGCCGCCCGGCACGCGGTGGGCCGGATCGCGGACATCACCGCGGACCGGCACATGGAGGGCGTCCGCATCACGCGGTGGCTGCTCTCCCCGCTCCCCACGTTCAAGCTGTGGCGCCGGATGAAGCTGTGGGAGCTGCGCTCCTACGAGCAGGCCGTCGCCATGGAGCAGGACCGCCTGATCTACCAGGCGCGACTGCAGGCACGGTACGGGCGGGCCTGGCGCCGCAAGGCCCCGGTGGCGGCACTGATGCCGCTGCGGCTGGCCCGGATCGGCGTCCCGCTGGCGCACACCGCCCCGGAGGGCCTCGCCGCCGCAGGCATCGACCCCGCACTGCTGGCCCCGGCGCGGCAGTCGGCCGCATCGGCCGACCCGGCCACGTACGCCGCGTCCGCCACCGCCGCGGTGGCCCCCGCCGGGTCGGCGCCCGCGCTGGAGACGGCCGCGGCCCAGGCACAGGCGCAGACCGAAGCGCAGGCCCAGACCCAAGCCCAGACCCAGCAGACCCAGCAGGGCCGGCAGGGCCAGGACCAGCTTCCGGAGGCCGCCGCGCAGGCCGCCGCCGCGGCTGGCGCCGTTCCTGCCCCGCCGCCCTTCGCGGTGGACCCGACGGCCATGCCGGCCGCCCACAACAGCGCCTGGTTCGCCGCGCCGCTGGCCCCGCAGGCGGCGTACGAGGGCGGCTACAACCCCCAGTACGTGGAGGGCCTGGAGCCGATCCCGGTGATGCCCCCGACGGGCCCGGAGGAGCCGCAGCGGTCCCCGCGGCCGGACCTGCCGATCCCGGGCCCGCGCCAGGACGCCGTCGGGGCACCCGGGGCGTCCGTGGCGGCCCCCGAGACCGCCGCCGCGCCCGCCGTGCCCGCCGTGCCCGAACCGGTGGAGCAGGTGGGGCCGGTGGAGCCGGCGCAGTCGCCCGACGAGGCCGAGTTCGCCGACATCGCCTACAAGGTGTTCGTCGCGCTCGTCGACGAGCAGAGCGACTTCCCGACCCCCGAGGCGCTCGACATACACCTGTCCGACGGTTACGGCGTGACCCACCCGCGCAGCGGCTCGCTGCTGCGCCGGATGATCCCCGCGTTCAAGCAGCGCTACCAGAAGGAGCTGGAGGCCGAGCACATCGCGTAGGCGACGGCCGGCCCGAGCATGCGGAGGGGCCCGCACCCCGTGGGGTG
>NZ_JBEOXU010000317.1:0-1774 GCF_040296725.1 Streptomyces sp. NPDC002044 | reverse complement strand
GCACGCGCCTACGGCGAAGGCCGCGTCCGCGGCGATGCGGGACGCGGCCTTCGCCGGAGGTGTACGGGGTTCAGAAGTTCGGGCGCCGGAAGTAGTCGCCGGCCTTGGCGAGGCCCACGATCACCCAGACGCCGAGGCCGAGGAAGATCAGCCCGATCAGCACGGAGAGGATGGCGGCGCCGACCGGTGTGTGCGCGTCGGAGCCGAGCGCGGCCAGGTTGGCGAGCAGGCCGAGCCCGGCGAAGAGGGCCTGGAGCGAGCCGTAGACGATGCCGGAGACGCGAACTCCGTTGCGGCCCTTGCTCATCTTGAGTGCCGTCAGGAAGGGCCACAGCGCCAGGGCGAGGCAGATGATGCCCACGGCGATGATGACGCCTCCGGCGATGGCGCCCGCCTCGCTCGTGGACGAGCTGGACGAGCCCGAGAACGCGGAGGCGAAGAGCGCGCCGCCGAGGATGGCGAACAGGCCGCCCAGCCCCTGCAGGCTGCCCAGGATGAAGAGGATGACGCGGGCCCCCTTCGCGCCTCCGGGCATCTCCATGTGCGCCCCCGGGTATCCGGCCGGTCCGCCGGGGTATCCCTGCTGGGACGGGTAGGCGTATCCGCCCGGCGGGCCCTGGGGCGGGTAGCCGTATCCGGGCTGGCCCTGCGGGGGCTGGGGCGGGTAGCCGTAACCGGGCTGCCCCTGCGGGGGCTGGGGCTGGTCGCCGTAGGGGTTGTTCGGGTTGCCGTAGCTCATCTCGGGGTGTTCCTCCGTGGAAGTGCGGGGACGCACGGCACGCACGCGGAGGAGAGGTGTGTGTCTTGCGGTCCGCCCCCCGGCACTGCCCGCGGCACTCATTCAGAGTGCATCGTCGTCTGAGCGGTGAGGACTTGTCCAGTTCGCCGCCGGGCGCCCCCGGGGCGGCGCACCCCGGGCGATCCCGTGGACGCCCGCTCCGACACGGCAAGACCCGTTGCCGATATGGCAATCTGCTCGTATGGACGACGACATCGACCACGCGCTCGACGCGGTCGGACCCCGGCTGCGCGGCCTGCGCCGGCAGCGCGAGACGACGCTGGCCGAGCTGTCGGTGACGACGGGCATCTCGGTGAGCACCCTGTCCCGGCTGGAGTCCGGTACCCGCAGGCCCAATCTCGAACTGCTGCTCCCCCTGGCCCGGGCCTACGGCGTCACCCTCGACGAACTCGTGGGCGCACCGCCCACCGGAGATCCGCGTGTCCACCTGCGCCCGGTCAGCCGTCACGGCATGACGATGGTGCCCCTGACCCGCCGGGCCGGCGGCATCCAGGCGTACAAGCTGGTGATCCCGGCCGGCAGCCGCCGTCGGGTGCCGGACGCGAAGACCCACGAGGGCTACGAGTGGCTGTACGTCCTCAACGGGCGACTGCGGCTCGTGCTCGGGGACAAGGACCTCGTGCTCGCACCGGGCGAGGCGGCCGAGTTCGACACCCGGGTGCCCCACTGGTTCGGCGCCTGCGACGCCGAACCGGTCGAGTTCCTCAGCCTGTTCGGCACCCAGGGCGAGCGTGCCCACCTCCGCGCCCGCCCCCGGCCGGAGCCGCGCCCCGGCGGAGCTGCCTGACGGCCCGCCCGGAGGCGGCCGCCACCTCGTGACGGGCCATCCGTAGCCGGTCGCCGTCGCCAGGGGCCGTCGCCCGGTCGCGCGCGGTCACCCGGGTGCCGGACCGGTGCGGCGGCGTCGGCCGGGGGCGTCAGCGCTGTGTTTCGTCCACTCACAGCCGCAGACCTTACCCGCGCGCCTACCCGCCG
>NZ_JBEOXU010000316.1:0-1827 GCF_040296725.1 Streptomyces sp. NPDC002044 | reverse complement strand
CGCTGTCGCGGCCGCCGGCGCCGCCGGTCCCGGCGCCGTCTCCGGCCCCGGCGCGGAGCCGGTGCGCGCGGCCGCCGAGGGGCCCGTCGTGTGGCCGCGGCCGCAGTCGATGACCGCCGATCCCGCGTACGAGGTGCCGCTCGGCGCGGAAGCGGTGCTGGTGGCTCCGGCGGACGCGGATCCGTACGCGGTCCAGGTCGTACGGGACGCCCTGCGCCGGGCGGGCGTGCGGACGCTGCACGAGAGCGCCCCGGGGGCGCCGCTGCCCGAACACGGCACCGTCGTAAGGCTCCAGGGCCAGGGCGCCGAGGACGCGCTGCGGGAGCTGGGCGTGGCCGGGGCGGGCGACCTGCCGGACGGCGGCTACCGGCTGGCCGTGGGGCGGCCCGGCGGCCGGGACACCGTCGCGCTGGCCGGCGTGGGCGCCGACGGGCTGTTCCACGCGGCGCAGACGCTGGGCCGGTTGCTGGCCGCCGACGGGCGCACGGTGCCGGGGGTCCGGGTGCGGGACTGGCCGGCCGCTCCCGTGCGCGGGATCACCGAAGGCTTCTTCGGGCGGCCGTGGACGCTGGAACAGCGCCTCGCGCAGGTGGAGTTCATGGGCCGCACCAAGCAGAACCGGCTTCTGCTCGCCCCGGGCGACGACCCGTACCGGACGACGGACTGGCGCCGGGAGTACCCGCGCGAGCAGCGCGAGGAGTTCCGCGCGCTGGCCGAACGGGCCCGCGCCAACCGGGTCGTGCTGGGCTGGGCGGTCACGCCCGGTCAGTCGATGTGCCTGTCGTCGGCGGCCGACCGAACGGCGCTGGCGCGCAAGGCGGACGCGATGTGGGAGCTGGGCTTCCGGGCGTTCCAGGTGCAGTTCCAGGACGTCAGCTACACCGAGTGGGGCTGCCCGGCGGACCGCGAGCGGTACGGGAAGGGCCCCGCGGCGGCCGCGAAGGCGCACGCGGAGGTCGCCAACGGCCTGGCGGAGCACCTCGCGTCGCGGCACCCGGGGTCGGCGCCGCTGTCGCTGCTGCCCACCGAGTACTACCAGGCGGGGGCCACCGCCTACCGCACGGCGCTGGCGGACGCGCTCGACCGGCGGGTGGAGGTGGCGTGGACGGGCGTGGGCGTGGTGCCCCGCACGATCACCGGCCGGGACCTGGCCGGAGCCCGCTCGGCGCTCGGGCACCCGCTGGTCACCATGGACAACTACCCGGTGAACGACTGGGACCCGAAGCGGATCTTCCTCGGCCCCTACACGGGCCGCGAGCCGGTGGTGGCGGGCGGCTCGGCCGCGCTGCTGGCCAACGCCATGCCGCAGGGCGCCCTGTCCCGCGTCCCGCTCTTCACGGCGGCGGACTTCGCGTGGAACCCGCGCGGCTACCGGGCCGAGGAGTCCTGGGCGGCCGCGGTGCGCGAGCTGGCCGGACCCGACCCGAGGGCCCGCGAGGCGGTGGCCGCGCTGGCCGGGAACACCGCCTCCTCCGGCCTGAAGCAGGAGGAGTCGGCGTATCTGCGGCCTCTGGTCGAGCAGTTCTGGGCGGCCCGCGCCGCGGGGGACCCGGCGGCCGGGGAGGAGCTGCGGAGGGCCTTCACGGTGCTGCGCGAGGCCCCCGCCAGGCTCCCGTCCCTGGCCGGCGAGGCGGGGCCCTGGCTGGACCGGCTCGCGCGCCACGGCACGGCCGGCGAGCTGGCGGTGGACGTCCTGCGGGCGCAGGCCCGGGGCGACGGGGCGGCCGCCTGGCGACGTCTGAGCGCCCGCGCACGACGGTGCCCCGCCCTCGCGAGAGCGGCGGGGCACCGTCGTGTCCGGGCGGTGCGAACGGCCGCGACGGCTAG
>NZ_JBEOXU010000315.1:0-1831 GCF_040296725.1 Streptomyces sp. NPDC002044 | reverse complement strand
GACCCGCGCGGGGTCCGCGGCAGCCGTTCCCGGGTGGCGCCTTCGGACATCCGAAGGCGCCCCCGGGGGCGGTGACTCGTGCCCGTCGCACCGCACGGACACCCACCGCGCCACTGCCACGGCACAGCCAGCTCCTTCGCACGGCACGACCGCACAGCAGCACCGCACAGCACCACCTCGTGGAACCGGTTTGGGCGAATCGATTCCGCACCCGTTGGGACAAGCAACTCGATGAACAGCAACCACAACTGAACAGCTCGACTCGCACCGCTTCCGCACCACCTCCATGACACCCACGTCCCTGCCGACGTGTTACCCGACCGGAGGAAGCCGTGGCCGCAACGCCCAGGTTTCGCAAAGACGCAGTCGCAGTACCGGAGGAGAAGCACCCGGTCGACGAGACCTTGCCTCCGTTGAAAATGTTCACGAGCGGTCTCCAGCACGTGGCCGCCATGTACGCAGGTGTCGTCGCCCCACCCATGATCGTCGGCCCCGCCGTCGGTCTCTCCGCCACCGAGACCGCCTTCCTGATGGGCGCCTCGCTCTTCACCGCGGGCCTCGCCACCCTCCTCCAGACCCTCGGGTTCTGGAAGATCGGCGCGAAGCTCCCCTTCGTCAACGGCGTCTCCTTCGCCGGTGTGACCCCCATGATCGCGATCGGCAAGGGGGAGGGGGACAACGCCATCCCCATCATCTTCGGCGCGATCATCGTCGCCGGGATCCTCGGCTTCTTCGCCGCCCCCTACTTCGGCAAACTCGTGCGCTTCTTCCCGCCGGTCGTGACGGGAACGGTCATCACCCTGATCGGCGTCTCGCTCCTGCCGGTGGCCTTCAACTGGTCGCAGGGCGGCAACAGCACCGCCACCGACTACGGTTCGATGAAGAACATCGGCATGGCCGCCGCGACCCTCGTGATCGTCCTGCTGATGCGCAAGTTCCTGCGCGGCTTCCTCCAGCAGATCGCCATCCTGCTCGGCCTCGTCGCGGGCACGCTCATCGCGATACCGCTGGACATGACCAGCTTCGACGCGATCAAGAACGCGTCGATCGTGGGCTTCCCGACGCCGTTCCACTTCGGCGCCCCGCAGTTCCAGGTCGCCGCCATCATCTCGATGTGCATCGTCATGCTCGTCTGCATGACCGAGTCCACCGCCGACATCCTGGCACTGGGCAAGATCGTCGGACGTCCGGCGGACGCCAGGACGATCGAGGGCGGCCTGCGCGCCGACACCCTCGGCAGCGCGATCAGCCCGCTGTTCAACGGCTTCATGTGCAGCGCCTTCGCCCAGAACATCGGGCTGGTCGCCATGACGAAGGTGCGCAGCCGGTTCGTCGTCGCCGCCGGCGGCGGCATCCTGATCCTGCTCGGCCTGTGTCCGATGGCCGCCTCGGTCATCGCCCTGGTACCGCTTCCGGTCCTCGGCGGCGCGGGCATCGTCCTGTTCGGGTCGGTCGCGGCCAGCGGCATCCAGACCCTGGCGGGCGCGGCCATGGAGAAGGGCGAGAACGCCCTGATCGTCGCCGCCTCGGTGGGCATCGGCCTGATACCGATCGCCGCGCCGGAGTTCTACCACGCCTTCCCGAAGGACCTGCTGGTCGTCCTCGACTCGGGCATCAGCACCGGCTGCGTGGTGGCCATCCTGCTGAACCTGGCCTTCAACCACCTCGGCGCCAAGAAGGGGGAGGCCCAGGCCGCCGCTCCGGAACCGGTGCCGGTGCACTGACCGGAGGGGCCCCGTGCCCGGCCCGGCCGGCCCGAGGGGCGCCGGCCGGACCGTACGGCGGCGGGGGGGGGCGCCCCCCCCGCCCCCGCCCCCGGGGGCGCCCCCCC
>NZ_JBEOXU010000314.1:0-1854 GCF_040296725.1 Streptomyces sp. NPDC002044 | reverse complement strand
GCCGGGGAGGCAGGGGGGTCGGGGGGCCCGGCCCCGCGCCGGAGCGCGGGGCCGGGTGGGCGGGGACGGGCCGCCGGGCGGCCAGCATCAGCCGGGCGAGTTCGCGCTTCGCCTCGGGGAGCGCGGCGAGCGTTCCTTCGAACCCTGCCGCGGTGGCCATCAGGGACCGTCCGGGTGCTGCATGGAGCCCAGCAGGGCGGCCGCTTCCTCGTCGCTCATGTTCTCGATCTGCTCGAAGACCGCGAGCAGCCGGTCCTGTTCGCCGGCCGCCTCGGCCTTGGCGCCGCGGACGAGTTCGGCCAGCGCGGCGACGGTCGGGTGGCCGAAGAAGTCGGCGAGGGCGATGTCGATGCCGAAGAGGGCGCGGACCCGGGAGACCACGATGGTCGCCTGGAGGGAGCTGCCGCCCAGGGCGAAGAAGTCGCCTTCCACGTCGGGGTTCTGCCATTCCAGCAGCGGGGTGAGGATGTCGCGGCAGATCTGCTCCTCGATGGCGTCGCGCGGCGCGGTGCCGCCGGTTGCGCTCTGGTCGGCCGGCAGGGGCAGGGCGGCCGTGTCGACCTTGCCGTGCGGGGTGAGGGGCAGTTCGTCCAGGACGACGACGACCGGCACCATGTAGCCCGGCAGCCGTACGGCCGTGTAGGCGCGCAGGCCCTCGGCGTCGGCGACCTCGGAGGCGTAGGAGCCCACCTGTTCGACGGTGACGTAGGCGGTGAGCATGCGCTCGCCGCCCGCCGCGGGCTGGGCCACGACGACGGCCTGCTGGACGGAGGGGTGCCCGGTGAGGACCGACTCGACCTCACCCGGCTCGATGCGGTGGCCGCGGACCTTGAGCTGGCGGTCGGTGCGGCCGAGGAAGTCCAGGTTCCCGCCGGGCAGCCAGCGGACCAGGTCGCCGGTCCGGTAGAGCCGGGCGGTCTCGGGTCCGTCGGCGTACGGGTTGTCGGCGAAGCGGTCGGCGGTCAGGTCGGGGCGGCCCAGGTAGCCGCGGGCGACGCCGGGCCCGGCCACGCACAGTTCGCCGGGCACGCCGGGCGGGACGGGGCGCAGCCGCTCGTCGAGTACGAAGGCCTGGTGGCCCGGCATGGGGCGGCCGATCGGCGGGTTGCGGTCGTAGCTGCCGGTGCAGTCCATGAGGGTGACGGCGACGGTGGCCTCGGTGGGGCCGTAGCCGTTGACGAACCGGCGTTCGCCGGCGGTCCATTCGGCGACCAGGCGGCCGGGGAAGGCCTCGCCGCCGACCGAGACGAGGCGCAGGGCGGGCAGGGCGGCCTGGTCGAGGAGCGGCAGCAGGGCGGGCGGGAGTTCGGCGACGGTCACCGCGTCCTCGCGCATCCGGGCCTGGAGCAGGGCCGGGTCTCGGCGCTCGTCGTCGGTGGCGATGACGAGCGAGCCGCCGGCGAGGAGGGTGGTGAAGAGCTCGAAGACCGAGACGTCGAAGGTGAGCGGCGCGAACTGCAGGACCCGGTCCTCGGCCCGGATCTCGTAGGCCCTGGCGATGGTGCGGGAGAAGTGGGCGACCGAGCGGTGCTCGATCATCACGCCCTTGGGGGTGCCGCTGCTGCCCGAGGTGTAGAGGACGTAGGCGAGGTCGCCGGGGGTGGCGCTGGGCGCGAGGGAGGGGACCTCGCGGACCGGCGCGGACGTTCCGGTGTTCACCAGCTCCAGCGGTACGGGCAGTTCCGCGGAGCCGTCGACGAGGGCGTGCCGGACCTTGGCGTCGGCCAGGACCGTACGGGTCCGCTCGACCGGGGCGGACGGGTCGACCGGGACGTAGTGGGCGCCCGCCTTGAGCACGCCGAGCACGCCGGCGACGGCGGCCGGGCCGCGGGCGACGCAGACGGCGACCGGGTC
>NZ_JBEOXU010000313.1:0-1889 GCF_040296725.1 Streptomyces sp. NPDC002044 | reverse complement strand
GGCATCCCCATGGCCTGGCAGGCCGCCGACGCCCTCGCGGCCCGGCTCGCCGGGACCGAGGCGCCCCGGGAGAAGGAGACTGGGAGGGGACGGGACTCGCCCGACGGGAGACGATCATGGCCAGAAACCACCAGTTCAGTGTCGACCGGGCCGGCCATTCGGTGACCGTCACCGTGCACGGCGACCACCCGCACGTGATCGAGCTGCTGGTCGACGGCAAGGAACTGGGCCGCCGCGCCGCACGCACGGGCAGCTGGATCCTGGACGCCGAACTGGCCACCGACCCGCCGACACCCCTGCGGGTGCGGGTCCACCTCCCCCACACGGCGAGCATCCCCCGCTGCACCCTGGAGATGGACGGCAGGGAAGAGGCCATGCCCCAGAGGTCGTGAGACCGGCGGCCGGAGCCGTCGCGCGCATGCGCGGGACGGCCAGGCCGCCGGTGGCACGGCTCGTCCTAGACGCGGATGAAGTCGAGCAGGTCGGCGTTGAAGGCGCGCTCGAAGCCACCCGTCAGGCCGTGCGGCGCACCCGGGTAGACCGTGAGGACGGAGTCCTTGACCAGGGTGGCCGACTTCCGTGCCGCGGCGCCGATCGGCACGATCTGGTCGTCGTCGCCGTGGGCGATGAGGGTCGGGACGTCGATGCGGCCCAGGTCCTCGGTGAAGTCGGTCGCGGAGAACTGCGCCAGGCAGTCGTACGCGGCCTTGAGCCCCGCCCGCATCCCCATCAGCCAGAAGGCGTCGCGCGCGCCCTGCGACACGTTCGAGCCGGGCCGGTTCGCACCGTAGAAGGACTCGCTCAGCGTCCGGTAGAACTCGGAGCGGTCCAGGCGGACCCCCTCGCGGATGCCGTCGAACACCTCCAGGGGCAGGGCGACGCGACCGGTTCCGTCCCGGCCGGTGTACCGGGCGACCTCCCCTCCGCCGGTCGAGTGACCCACGAGGACCGTGTCGGCGCCTGTCAGCCGCGGTCGATGGTCAGGTCGTGTCCCCGGCCCGGCAACTCGGCGGACCCGCGCCAATCAATATCTGTTGCCGTGGCGTGAGATATGGGCACGAGGCGCCATGAGTATTTCTTCCACAACAGGTCGAGCCGAATGATTTACCGTGCACGGACCATCCTGCCGTGCTACTGTCGATCTCAGTTGCAGTTGTGGTTCCCAAAAACTTCAAGTGCCCTCACCAGTGTTCTGCGCCGGTGGGAGCACTTCTGTATTTCCGGTCATTTTTCCGGGTGGGGCAATCATCGCGGCGACACGGAGACCGCACGGTGTGGTCTCCGGGTACTGCCCCAAAGGAGATATTGACATGGCATCTGGCACCGTGAAGTGGTTCAACGCTGAAAAGGGTTTCGGTTTCATCGAGCAGGACGGTGGCGGCGCTGACGTCTTCGCCCACTACTCGAACATCGCCGCCCAGGGCTTCCGTGAGCTCCAGGAAGGCCAGAAGGTCAACTTCGACATCGCGCAGGGCCAGAAGGGCCCGACGGCCGAGAACATCGTTCCCGCCTGACGCTGACGCGTAAACGCAGCTGGGGCCCGCACCTTGGGGTGCGGGCCCCAGCTCGTTGCGTTTCCGGGCTCAGATTCTTCCCGAACGGCATGGCACGCCCCGATCCATACCGGGCCGTCCGCCGTACGGCACGCCCGACCCGGGCTCCGGATTCTCATCCGTCTGAGCTTCCCCAGCCGGCACCCCGGATTTCACATCCGAAGCGCGCCGCTGGATATCAGCGCCCGTTCCCGCGGAATCGACCGCCGGACGGATTCGCTTTTACTTTCGCTTTCGCTTTCGTATTTCATTCGGCTCGTTCTCGCGAATCTCCCTTCGGGGATTCCTCGATACGTGCCGCATCGAGGAAGGTTCTGCATGAACCGCACCATTCGC
>NZ_JBEOXU010000312.1:0-1926 GCF_040296725.1 Streptomyces sp. NPDC002044 | reverse complement strand
CACGGTGCCTGGTCACCGGTGTGGACTGGGAGGCAGCACCGCCGGCGCCGGTCAGCGGTTCGGTATCCGTCTACGGCCGACATGCCCTGCTGCGGTCCCTGGCTGTGCTGCTTCCGTTCTGGGGGCAGCGGCCGGTCGTCCTTCCGGGCGACATCAGTTTGCTGGTTCAGGCTGCGTACGCGGACGGGTTCGCCGCACCGCGAGACGACTGGGCGGAGGCGTTGACTTCCGCGTTCCGGGAGCACGAAGTCGCTGTCGCCACGCAGCAGCGCGCGGCGCGGGTATTTCGCATCGCGGAGGTTCGCAAGCCTGGCAGGTCTCTGGTCGGCTGGATCGACGCCGGTGTGGGAGATGCGGACGACACCCGGGCGGGCCGTGCCCAGGTGCGGGACAGCGACGAAAGCCTGGAAGTTGTCGTCATCCAACGGCGCGGCGACGGCACGTACGCGACGCTGCCCTGGCTGGACCGGGGGCTGGGCGGACTGGAGGTGCCGGTTGACGCGGTGCCGCCGCCCCGTACGGCGCGTACGGTCGCGGCCAGCGCGCTGCGGCTGCCGTACCACTTCTCCAAGCCGTGGGTGATCGATCGTGCCATCGAAGAGCTCGAGCGGTTCGGACCGGAGGCGTGGCAGACGCCAGAGTGCCACTGGCTGGCCGGCGAGCTGGTCCTTGTGCTCGATGAGCATTGTCAGACCCGGCTGGCAGGCTTTGACGTCCACTACAGCAACGCCGATGGGCTGGAGATCAATCCCGCCGGGGCCAAGGAGGTGAGGGTGGTGAAGGGTGTGCCCGGTTTCGATTTGGTCTCCCGCCCGTGGTTGCCGGTCCAGTTACACGACGGCACGGCGACGGAACTCTCCCTGAAGGAGGTATTCGCACGTGCCGGCGACGTACGAAGACTGACGGGGGACCTGCCGTCCCAAGAATTTGCTCTGCTGAGGCTCCTGCTGGCGATCCTGCACGATGCGGTGGATGGGCCCGAGGACCTCGACGCCTGGCAGGAGTTGTACGAAAACCCGGCGCCGTTCACCGGCGTCGCGTCCTATCTCGACCGCCACCGGGAAAGGTTCGACCTCATTCACCCCAGTCAGCCATTCTTCCAAGTGGCCGACCTGAGGACGCAAAAGGACGAGGTCGCGTCATTGAACCGCATCGTCGCGGACGTACCCAACGGGGACCCGTTCTTCTCCATGCGTCAACCCGGTGTCGCACGGCTCTCGTTCGCCGAGGCCGCGCGATGGGTCGTCCATGCTCACGCCTTCGACACGTCCGGCATCAAGTCAGGGGCCGTGGACGATACCCGGGTCAAGGGCGGTAAAGGCTACCCTCAAGGGGTCGGGTGGGCCGGCAACCTGGGGGGTGTCTTTGTCGAGGGTGACAGCCTCCAACAAACCCTCCTTCTGAACCTTGTATCAGCCGACGCGACCGCACTAGCCGCCCACAAGGACGACAAGCCGACATGGCGCCGGGAGCAGTGCGGGCCGGATGTGCAGCAGGGTCTGGAGTCCCGGCCCACGGGCCCGCGGGACCTGTACACATGGCAGTCGCGGCGGATCCGCCTGCACCACGACGGTCAGGCTGTCCACGGAGTCGTCCTGTCGTACGGCGACCCTCTGACCGCGCCTGACAAGCACATGTACGAGCCGATGAGCGGCTGGCGCCGCAGCAAGCCGCAGGAGAAGAAGCTGGGCCGCACCCCGGTCTACATGCCTCGAGAACACGACCCGGCACGTGCCGCGTGGCGTGGCCTCGCCTCGCTGCTCATGTCCGAGAGCCAAGAACGGGCCGGGCAGCGAAATGAACCGCCCGACTATCTGCGGGCAGGAGTCCTGAAATGGGTCGCAGAGCTCACATACGAGCGTCTGCTGCCTGCCGACACTTTCATCAGGCCCCGCCTGATCGGTGCGGCGTACGGCACCCAGCAGT
>NZ_JBEOXU010000311.1:0-1937 GCF_040296725.1 Streptomyces sp. NPDC002044 | reverse complement strand
GCCCGCGGCCCCGGGGAGGCGCGGGCCGGGTCCGGGCGCCGGGGTCAGGCGCCGGGGGCCGAGGGGGGCGCGGCGGCGGGCTCCCGGTCCGGCTCCTCTTCCTCGCGGGGCAGGGTGGCCTTGCGCAGGCCGGGTACGGCGATGGCCACGGCCACGGCGGTGACGGCGCAGATGACGCCGTTGACGACGGCGGCGCCACCGGGGCTGAACCAGCGTGCGAGGGCGGCGACTTCGACGTCGCCGACGACGCCGCCGGTGGTGCCCTGCGTGGTGATGACGCTGACGATGCGGCCGCGCAGCCGGTCCGGCGTGCTGTGCTGGACGAGGGCGTACTCGAGGATCTCGTACACGGTTCCGGCGGCGCCGCAGACGGCGAGCAGGGCGAAGGCGACCCAGATGTTGCCGCTGAGGCCGAAGCCGACGGTGGCCAGGCCGCCGGTGAAGGCGGCGCCGAGCAGGAGCCGGCCGGGCCGGGCGGCGCGGGTGAGCCAGCCGCTGGTGGCGGAGATGACGACCGCGCCGACCGCGGGGGCGGTGTAGAGGAGGCCGAGCATGACCTCGCTGCCGTTGAACTGCCGGTCGACCATCTCGGGGAAGAGCACGACCGGCACGTTGAACAGCGCCATCACGCCGCCGAGCGTGAGCAGGCCGCCCACGACGCGGTGGCGCAGGGCGTATGTGAAGGCGACGAGCAGGGATCCGCTGTCGGCGTCGTACTCCTCGTCGTCCTCGTCGCCCTTGACCGGGGGCAGGGGCCGGATCCGGGCGATCAGGAAGGTGGTGACGGCCGTGGTGACCGCGGTGAAGGCGAAGACGGGTCCGGCGCCCCACAGGGCGAGGAGGATGCCGCCGAGGAACGGCGCGCTGATGGAGCCGATCTCACCGGTCAGGGAGATCAGGGCGCCCGCCGCGGGGAGCTGGTCGGGGCGTACCAGGGTGGGGGCGACGGCCATCAGGGCCGTCACGCTGACACCGGTGGCCAGTCCGTCCCAGGCGACGCAGGCGTAGATGGCCCACAGGCTCGGGTCGGGCAGGAAGGCGTTCACGGCGAGGCCGGCGAAGGCGAGCGCGGCGGCGGCGCGGGCCCACACGATCAGGCGCCTGCGGTCGGTCCGGTCGGCCATCACGCCGCCCCAGAGCGAGCCGAGCAGGACGCTGATGCTCATGATCATGCTGGCGACGGCGACGTTGAAGGTCGAGTGCGTCAGCCCGTACACCTGGGCGGACAGGGCCACCGTCGCCATGCCGAGGCCGAACAGGGACACCACGCGGGCGATGAAGATCGCGCGGAAGTCGCGGCTGGTGCGCAGGGGTTCGATGTCTATGACGAAGTCACGCAGAGGCACGGCAGGCTCCGGGGCGGGCAGGTGTGGGGGAGGCGGGTATCAGGCTGCGGGGGTGAGCAGTTCGGCCCACTGGCGCAGGGTCGGACGCTCGGCGAGGTCGACGAAGGTGACCTTGGCGCCTTCGGCCCGCCACTTCTCTATGAGCGACATCAGCCGGATCGAGTCGAGCCCCTGGTCGAGGAGGTCCTCTTCCAGGGACACGTCGCAGGGCTCCGTGTAGAGCACGTCGGCGACGTCCTGGACCAGGCGGTCGAGCGTGAACGACGGGAAGGACAGTGATTCAGACAAGGGACGACTCTCTCCTCGGGGCCCGAGCACCACAGTGTTTATTTAGGCAAGGCTTACCTAACTAAATGTGAAGCCGCACGTCAAGCCGGGTTCCCCGGCGAACCGGCCCGCCCCTTCCGTCGAACCGGCCCTGGCGTGGCGGCTGTTGGGCGCGGGGTCGAAGATCGTCAAAAGTGAGGCCAGGCTAACCTAAAATCGAGGTGCGGTATCGCCCTCGGGCACCCGCCCGTCCCGCAGGGGCGGAGCGGCCCGGACCTCCAGGTGTCCGGGCGCGCGTCGGGGCCGGGCCGGAGCGGATGCTCC
>NZ_JBEOXU010000310.1:0-1988 GCF_040296725.1 Streptomyces sp. NPDC002044 | reverse complement strand
CGGTCGACGAGGGTCGCCGCGCCGATGTCGGCCCGCGTGCCCGTCCACTCCTCCAGCACCTGACGCCGCTCGGCCTCACCCAGCAACTCCAGCTCCGACAGCGGTACGTCGGGAGCCGTGACCACGTGTTCCAGGGCGCGCCGCAGCATCTCCGTCAGCCGCTCGACCGTCGACGCCTCGTACACGTCGGAGCTGTACAGCACCGCACCCGTCAGTGGCCCGTCCGGCTCGGCCCGCAGCAGGAACTCCAGGTCGAACTTGACGGCCCCCGTGACGAGCGGCTCCGCGGCCCCGGCCCGCAGGCCCGGCAGGTCCGGCGCCACGGCCGGCCCCGACTCCAGCGCCAGGCAGACCTGGAACAGCGGGTGCCGGGCCAGCGAGCGAGCCGGGTTGACGGCCTCCAGCACCAGATCGAAGGGGACCTCCTGGTGGGCGAAGGCGTCCAGGTCGGCGGCGCGCACCCGGGCCAGCAGCTCCCGGAACGCGGGATCGCCCGAGGTGTCGGTCCGCAGGACGAGGGTGTTGACGAAGAACCCCACCAGAGCGGACAGCGCCTCGTCCGAGCGCCCCGCGACCGGCGAGCCGAGGGGCACGTCGGTCCCCGCGCCCAGCCGGGTCAGCAGGGCGGCGAGCGCCGCCTGAAGCACCATGAACGGCGTGCACCGCTCGGCGCGCGCCAGCTCCACGATCCGCTTGTGCAGGTGCGGCCCGAAGTCGACGTGCACCACCCCGCCCCGCTGCCCCGCCACCGCGGGCCTCGGCCGGTCGTGGACCAGCCCGAGCTCCTCCGGCAGACCCGCCAGGGCGGTCTTCCAGTAGGCGAGCTGTTCCTCCAGGGCCCCGCCGTCGGCCAGCGCGGCCCGCTGCCACAGCGCGTAGTCGGTGTAGTCCGCGGGCAGCGGCGCCCAGTCGGGGGCGCGGCCCGCCAGCCGGGCCGCGTAGGCGGCGGACAGGTCGTCGAACAGCGGGCGCAGCGACTGCCCGTCGGTCGCGATGTGGTGCAGCAGGACCAGGAGGGTTGACTCCGCCTCCCCGGTCCGCACCAGCGTCACCCGCAGCGGATGCTCCGCGGCCAGGTCGAAGGAGTGCCGGGCGGCCGCCAGCAGCTCGGCCTCCCGCTCCGACGGCGCGACCGCACGGACCTCGAAGACCGCCTCGCCGGCCGGGTCGACGACCTGCCGCGGCTCACCGTCCACGGTGGTGAACCGGGTCCGCAGCGGCTCGTGCCGGCCCACCAGATCGCCGAAGGCGGCGCGCAGCGCCCCGACGTCCGCCACCCCGTCCAGCCGGACCGCCATCGGCACGTTGTACGAGGTCCCCCCGTCCTGGAGCCCGGACACCAGCCAGAGCCGCTGCTGGGCGAAGGACAGCGGCGGCCGCTCGGGCCGCACCGCGGCACGGGTGAGCGGCGCAAGCACGGGCCGGCCCGACGCGGCGCCGATCTGCCGCGCCAGCGCCGCCGGCGTGGGGTGCTGGAAGACGTCGCGGAGGGTGAGGGTGACGCCGAGGGTGGCGCCGATGCGGTTGGCCAGGCGGGCGGCGAGCAGGGAGTGGCCGCCGTGGTCGAAGAAGCTGTCGTCGACCGACAGCGGTACGGGGGCCTCCAGGACCTCGCCGACCAGCGTCCGTACGATCTCCTCCAGCTCGGTCCGCGGCTGGCGGCCCCCCGTGGTCAGCGGTGCTTCGACGGCGGGCAGCGCCCGCTTGTCGATCTTCCCGTTGGCGGTGAGCGGCAGCCGGTCCAGGACGGCGAACCGTGCGGGCACCATGTGCTCGGGCAACTGCTCGCGCAGCCAGCTCCGCAGGGCGGCGGGGGCGAGACCGGGGCCGGGCGTGAGGGTGACGTAGGCCGTCAGGTCGGTGGCGTGGACGAGGGTGGCCCGGGCGACCCGGGGGTGGGTGGTGAGGACGGTTTCGATCTCGGTGGGTTCGATGCGGAAGCCGCGGATTTTGATCTGGGTGTCGGTGCGGCCGGTGTAGTGGAGGTT
>NZ_JBEOXU010000309.1:0-2034 GCF_040296725.1 Streptomyces sp. NPDC002044 | reverse complement strand
CCGCCCCGGGCGGCCGAGGCTCCCGCCCCGCCGCCCCCGGCACCTCCGCCGGCGCCGTCGCCCGTGGTGACCCCGCCGCCGGCGCCGCCGAAGCCGGTGGCCCGTCCCTCGTACCACGCCCCGTCCCGCAAGCCGGTCGAGCACCACATCTCGCCGCTGACCTTCACCCTGCTGACCGCGGCTCCCGCGGTGCTCGCGATCGTCGCGCTGCGCCCCCGGTAACCCCGAGGCACCACCTGATAACCGATTGGGAGTCATCTTGTCGGAATGGCTCGTCCTGTCCCTCGCGATGGCCGCGGCGTGCGCCGTGGTGCTGTCCATCGCCTTCTTCAACCACCGCAGGATCGGCGAGGACGACGATCCGAACGAAACCCCGGACGTCATCGAGTACATGACGATGATGATCGGGGTGATCTACGCGATCGTGCTGGGCCTGGCGATCGCGGGTGTCTGGGAGGGCCGCGGAGCCGCCCAGGAGTACGTGCGCCAGGAGGCGCAGGCCCTGCACGAGGTCCACGTCCGCTCCGAGGTCTACCCGGCCGAGGTGCGCAAGCGGATCCGGTCCGACGTCGACGCGTACGTGACGTACGTGGTGGACACGGAGTGGAAGGCCATGGGCGAGACCGGGGAACTCACCGAGCGCGGCGGGGAGCTGCTGGACCGCATCCGCCGGGACGTCACGGACTACGAGCCGCAGACCGACCACGAGGGCCAGGCGTACCAGCCGCTGGTGGACCAGGTCGCGGTGGCCGACGACGCCCGCAACGCGCGCGGTCAGAGCGCCGGGGCCACGATGCCCGGCGTGGTGTGGTTCGGACTGATCGCCGGGGCCCTGGTGACGGTGGGGCTGATCTTCACCCTGCAGATCCGGCGGTCGTTCCGGGAGATGCTGCTCGCGGGCCTGTTCAGCGCGCTCATCGCGTTCCTGTTGTTCCTGATCTGGGACTTCGACGCCCCGTTCGGCCGGGGCATCTCGGCCACGGCCGAGCCCTTCTTCGCCCAGTTCCGCCATCTGGGACTGGAGGACTGACACGCGCCCCGGGCCCGCCCGGGGCGTTCCCGGCGCACACCGAGGGCACCCGGCAAACCGGGGACGGGCCTCCCGTCCCCGGTTCGGCCTACGGGCATGCCCCATTCGCCCGTTCCTGATCGCGGGTCACCGCACCCGCGCCTAGCGTGTCGGACATCGAGGCGCACGTCCCCCCACGTGCGGATACCGTTCCGCGGCTGCTCCTCGGGGATCCGGAGAATCAACCATGGGTGCGATACGTACCTCCGCCACAGCCCTGCTGAGCGCCGGTGCCACGGGTGCCGTACTCGCGCTCGGTGTCCTCGCAGCGCCCGCCGCGCACGCGGCGGAGGCGGCCCCCGTCACCTCGTTCGGTTTCACCCTCACCCCCTCCACGGTCGCCCCGGGAGGTCAGGTGGTCCTCACGGTCACCGGCTGCGACGCCGCCTTCGCGACCTCCTCCTCCGGGGTCTTCGACACCGTGAGCATCGCGCGCGGCCGCACCGTGCGGGTCACGGTGGACCAGGACGCGCGGCGCGGAGCCCAGTACTCGGTCTCCTTCACCTGCAACGGCGAGACCGGCTCGACCGACCTGACCATCACCGGCGGTACGAGCAGCCCCACCACCAGCTCCACTTCGACGGCGACCGCGGCCTCGACGCCCACCGCCACCCGCACCACCCCCGCCGTCCCGCGCACCCCCACCCGCACCGCCCCGCCCCCCGCCCCGCCCACCGCCGCGGCCGGCACCGCCACCGGCAGCCCGGCCGGCACCAGGACGGCCGTCGCCCCGCCCGTCCGCACGAGCGCCTCGACCGGCACCGCCGCCGGCATCCTCACCTCGGCCCGCGGTGTGCGCGGCGGGCTCGGCGGCAGCGTCGCCGGGCTCGACCCGGTGGAGCTCGGCGCGGGCGCCGGGCTCTTCCTCGCCGCGGCCGGCGGGACCGCGTACGCGCTGCGCAGCCGCCGGGGCACCGGCAGGAGCCACTGAACCGCGCACCACGAAACGGAACCGCCGGTCGCCC
>NZ_JBEOXU010000308.1:0-2115 GCF_040296725.1 Streptomyces sp. NPDC002044 | reverse complement strand
GCGGGGTACCCGAAGGGTAGGCGGCTCCGCCGCGCCCCTGGGGCCCGGAGGACGAACTGTCAGTTTCACGACTCAAGGCAGGTTCTCCCGGTTGGAGAAGCTGCTATGACGCCATCCCCGCTCGTCCCCGGCCGAGGCCGCCTGCCGGTCCGGATCCCGTGGACCTCCGCGGCGCTGCTGGCCGTGCTCGGTGCGGGCACCGTACGGGCGGGCCGCAGGCTGCGGGCCGTCCCGGTGCTGCCCCTGCCGCCGGCGGGTACGGCCTCCGGGGTCCCGCGGGCCTCCGGCTGGCGGCTGCTGACGGCCCGCGGCGTCGAGGCGGACGCCGCCACCTTCCTCGCCGCGTGCGCCCACGCCGACCGGGAGGGTCTCGCCGTGCTGGACCTGCTGCCGGGGGACCTCGGCGCCGAGCGGGCGCTGGGGCTGCTGCGGCTGGTCGACCCCGCCCGCTACCGGGAGGACCGCCTCGGCGAGGGCCGCGGCGCCGGGTACGCCGTGCTCGTGTCCGACGGGGTGCTGGCGCGGGCCGGGGTGGATGCCGCCGGTCCGGCGCCCGAGCCCGTACGGCTCCTGGAGCTGATCCGGCGGCTGAAGGAGTACGCCCCCGACGCCACCGGGCTGGCCATCGCCCCGGGGCTGAGCTGCGGCAGCGCCGCGGCCGAGGGGCCGGGCGAGGCGTCCGGGGAGGTCCGGGCGGCCGAACTGCGGGCCCAGGGGCTGCCGCCGGGGGCGCTGGCCGCCGCGCAGCTGGCCGGGCTGGCCCTGCTGGCGGGGGTGGCCGTACGGCAGGGCCGGTGGGGGGCGGCCGCGGCGGGGCTGTACTGGCTCCAGCCGTACCTGGCCCTCGGCGGCCCGGGCACCCCGCTGCGCCCGGCGGATCTGGGGCCCGCGACCGCGGCCCGGCCGGTGCGCTCCCTCCGCACGGCCCTGCGTACGGCGGCGGCCGTCGCCCGGACCTCCGCGGCGGGGACGGCGGACGGGGCGCGGGCCGCCGCCTACCGGGCCGATCTGGCCGCCGGTACCGAACGGTTCCTGGAGGCGCGGCGGCCGGACTGTCCCTGGTGCGGCTCCCGGGAGCTGTCGGTCCGGGTCCGGGTGCCGGACCTGCTCCAGGGGAAGCCGGGCCGGTTCACGCTGGAGGGGTGCGGGGACTGCGGCCACGTCTTCCAGAACCCCCGGCTTAGCCCGGAAGGGCTGGAGTTCTACTACCGCGACTTCTACGACGGGCGGGGCGGCGAGGGCGCGGGCACGGTCTTCGGGCGGCTCGGCGCCTCCTACCGGGGCCGGGCCGAGATGCTGAGGCCCCACACGGTCCCGGGGTCGTGGCTCGACGTCGGCACCGGCCACGGGCACTTCTGCAACGCGGCGCGGGCCGTCTGGCCCGGCACCCGGTTCGACGGGCTGGACATGGGTGACGGCGTCCGCGGGGCGGAGCGGCGCGGCTGGGTGGAGACGGGCTACCAGGGCCAGTTCCCGGAGTTCGCCGGGAAGCTGGCGGGCCAGTACGAGGTGGTCAGCATGTACCACTACCTGGAGCACACGCGGGACCCGTTCGCGGAACTGGACGCGGCGGCCGCCGTCCTCGCCCCGGGCGGGTACCTGGCCATCGAACTCCCCGACCCCGAATCGCGCATGGCCCGGCTGCTCGGCCCGGCCTGGCTGCCGTGGTTCCAGCCGCAGCACCAGCACCTCATCCCGGCGGGGAACCTGCGCGAGGCGCTGGCGGACCGGGGTTTCACGGTCCTCGCCGAGGAGCACGGGACGGCCCACCAGGGCAACGACTTCTTCGGCGCCGTGGCCCTGACCACGACCCGGCTGGCCCCGGACCCGGACCGGCCGTGGGCCGCCGACCCCGCCCCCGGTCCGGGCGGGCGGGCCCTGGCCCGCGCGGTACGGGCCGCCGCACTGCCCTGCTTCGCCGGGGCGGCCGTGCTCGACGCGGTGCGCTCGGCGGCGGCCCGGCGCGCGGACGGCGGCAACGCCTACCGTCTGCTGGCCCGCAAGGCCCCTCGATGACCCGGCCCCCGGCCCCCCGGCCTTCGACGAGGAGCAGGTCACCACGGCCCTGGACCTGATCTACGACCGGCGTGCCGAGGGCTATGACCCGCTGCAGAA
>NZ_JBEOXU010000307.1:0-2236 GCF_040296725.1 Streptomyces sp. NPDC002044 | reverse complement strand
GTGCTCCCCGTTTCCGCGGAGCACCGGCCCGCCCGGCCGGACCGGTGCGGTGGGGGCGGGCGCGGGGCCCGCCGTCGGGGAATCGCGCCGCCCTCTTCCTCATCGTTCGAAAGGCTCGGGCCATGCGCACCGACCGGCGACAGCTCGCCACCGCCTCCCCCGCCACCACCGTCCGCAACCTGGGCATCCTCGCCCACGTCGACGCCGGCAAGACCACGATCACCGAACGGATCCTGTTCGCGACCGGCGCCGTCCACAAACGGGGCGAGGTCCACGACGGCACGACCGTCACCGACTTCGACGCGCAGGAACGCGACCGCGGCATCACCATCTTCGCCGCGGCCGTCAGCTGTTCCTGGAGCGGGCACCGCGTCAACCTGATCGACACCCCGGGCCACGTCGACTTCTCCGACGAGGTCGAACGGTCCCTGCGGGTCCTCGACGGGGCGGTCGCGGTGTTCGACGCCGTCGCCGGTGTCGAGCCGCAGAGCGAGACGGTGTGGCGGCAGGCCGACCGGTACGGGGTCCCCCGGATCGCGTTCGTCAACAAGCTGGACCGCGCGGGCGCCGACCTCGACACGGCCGTCGCCTCGATCCGCGACCGGCTGGGCGCGGTTCCCCTGGTGGTCCAGCTGCCCGTAGGGCGGGAGGACGGCTTCACCGGCGTCGTCGATCTGACGGCGATGCGCGCGCTGATCTGGCACCCCGGCTCCGACACGTACGAGACGGGGCCGGTCCCCGAACCGCTGCGCGAGGAGGCGGACCGCCGACGCCGGCTCCTGGAGGAGACGGTGGCCGGACTCCATCCGGAGGCGCTGGAGGAGTTCTGCGCGACATCGGCCCTGACGGGCCCGACCCTGGTCCGCGCCCTGCGGGAGCTGACGCTGCGCGGCGACGGCCTGGTCGTGCTGTGCGGTTCGGCGTACCGCAACCGCGGCATCGAACCGCTGCTCGACGCGGTCCTGGCGTACCTGCCGTCGCCCGCCGACATGCCGCCGGTACGGGGTGTGGCGGGCGGTGCGGAACAGGTGCGCGCGCCCGATCCGCGGGAGCCGTTCGCGGCGCTCGCCTTCAAGGTGACGGCCACGGCGACCGGACGGCTCACCTACCTGCGGGTCTACTCGGGCACGCTCGGCAAGGGCGATTGCGTACTGGACGCGGGCACGGGCCGTACGGAGCGGGTCGGCCGCATCCTGCGGGTGCAGGCCGACCGGCACGAGGAACGGGAGGAGGCGGTCGCCGGTGACATCGTCGCCGTGATCGGTCCGAAGGCGGCCCGGGCGGGCACGACCCTGTGTGCCCCGGGGGCTCCGCTGGTCCTCGAACCGCCGTCGGTGGCGGAACCGGTGGTCTCCGTCGCCGTCGAGGCCCGCCGCGGCACCGACACCGGCCGGCTCGCGTCGGCGCTGGCCCGGCTCGTCGAGGAGGATCCCTCGCTGGTCGTGCGGTCCGACGCCGAGACCGGTCAGACCGTGCTGTCGGGGAGGGGCGAGCTGCATCTGGAGGTCGCGGTGGAGAAGGTGCGCAGCGGCCACGGGGTCGAGGTCGTCGTCGGCCGGCCGCAGGTCTCCTACCGGGAGACCGTCGCGCGCGGGGTGTCGGGTCTGGTGTACCGGCACGTCAAACAGGACGGCGGCGCGGGCCAGTTCGCCCATGTCGTCATCGACGTCGAACCCTGGGAGGAGGACGGGGTGCCGGGCTTCGCCTTCCGCTCGACGGTCGGCGGCGGCCGCGTGCCGCAGGAGTACGCGCGTGCCGTGGAGGCCGGCTGCCGCGACGCCCTCGCCGAGGGTCCCCTCGGCGGGCATCCGGTGACGGGGCTGCGGGTCACGCTCACCGACGGGGCGACGCACTCCAAGGATTCCTCGGAGCTCGCGTTCCGGGCGGCGGGGCGGTTCGCGTTGCGCGAGGCGCTGCGTGCGAGCGCGGTGGAGCTGCTGGAACCGGTCGTGGAGGTGACCGTGACCGTCCCCGAGGGCGGTGTGGGCAGCGTCCTCGGGGACCTCGCGGCACGCCGTGGGCGGGTCACGGGGTCCACATCGGCTTCGGGCACGGCGGTGATCACGGCGACCGTGCCGTTGGCCGAACTGTTCGGCTACGCCTCGCGGCTGCGCGGCCGTACCCAGGGGCGCGGCACGTTCACCACCCGCCCGGCCGGTCTCGCGCAGGTCCCGGCCTCGGTAGCGGGCGCGCTGGCGAACCGCTGACCGCGTCCGCGTGCGCCCCGGCCTCCCCG
>NZ_JBEOXU010000306.1:0-2299 GCF_040296725.1 Streptomyces sp. NPDC002044 | reverse complement strand
GGTGTCTTGGTCGCGCGGGGCCGGGGGGCGCTGGGGGGCGCCCACCCGCGCCTGGCGCCCACCCCAAACTACCACACCCGGACCCTGGCCCGGGGGGGGGCCGCCCCCCCCGCCGCCCACGACGGCACCCGGCCGAGGGCGGAGGACGGCGGGTCCGGCACGGGGTGACCCCCGCCCACTCCCACGCCGGAGCCGCCGGACCGCACCTGCCGCCCCCGACTGCCGCAGCCCGCAGCCCGCAGCCCGCAGCCCGGCGCCCGTGCCGCTGACGGCCGCGTCCCGCGCCGCCGCGGGCCGCTCACCCGTACGGGCCCGCCGCGCCGCGAAGACGCGCGGGGTGCCGTATGTCTTGGACATGGACTTCCCGGACTCCCTGGACTTCTCGGATCAGCAGGACTTCGCCGACGCGGACCGCGGGTTCGTGGGCGCGGCCTCGCCCGCCGTGGTCAGGACGGCGGACGGACGGGTGATCTGGGACAACGACGCCTACGCGTTCCTGGAGGGCGAGTGCCCCGGCACGGCCAACCCGAGCCTGTGGCGCCAGAGCCAACTGGCCTCGAAGCAGGGCCTGTACGAGGTGACCGACGGGATCTACCAGGTCCGCGGCTTCGACCTGTCCAACATGACCCTCGTCGAGGGGGACACCGGGGTCATCGTCATCGACCCGCTCATCTCCGCCGAGACCGCCGCCGCCGCGCTGGAGCTCTACCGCGAGCACCGCGGCCCCCGGCCCGTCACCGCCCTGATCTACACCCACTCCCACGGCGACCACTTCGGCGGCTCCCGCGGCGTCGTCCCCCACGGTCACGCGCCCGTCCCGGTGATCGCCCCCGCCGGGTTCCTGGAACACGCCGTGGCCGAGAACGTGTACGCGGGCGGGGCCATGGTCCGCCGCGCCGTGTACATGTACGGCGCCGAGCTGCCCAAGGCGCCCGACGGGCAGATCGGCGCGGGCCTGGGCCAGACGACGTCGCTCGGCACGGTCACTCTCATCCCCCCGACCCTGGACATCACCGCCACCGGGCAGGAGGAGACCGTGGACGGGGTCCGCATCGTCTTCCACCTCACCCCCGGCACCGAGGCACCCTCGGAGATGAACTTCCACTTTCCGGACCGCCGCGCGCTGTGCATGGCGGAGAACGCCACCCACAACCTGCACAACATCCTGACCCTGCGCGGAGCCGTCGTCCGCGACGCCCGGATCTGGGCGCACTACCTCGACGAGGCCGTCACCCTCTTCGCCGCCGGCACGGACGTCGCCTTCGCCTCGCACCACTGGCCCACGTGGGGCACCGAGCGCATCACGACGCTCCTGCGCACCCAGCGGGACCTGTACGCGTACCTCCACGACCAGACCCTGCGCATGCTCAACCAGGGCCTGACCGGCGCGGAGATCGCCGAGGAGATCGAGCTGCCCCCCGCGCTCCAGGGCTGGTCCAGCCGCGGCTACTACGGATCCGTCAGCCACAACGTCAAGGCCGTCTACCAGCGCTACATGGGCTGGTTCGACGGCAACCCGGCCCACCTGTGGGAGCACACGCCCGTCGAAGAGGCCAAACGGTACGCCGACCTCGCGGGCGGCATCGAGCCCCTCATCGCGGCGGGCCGCAGGTACGCGGACGACGGGGACCCGCGCTTCGCGGCGACGCTCCTGAACCACGCGGTCTTCGCCCGGCCCGACCACACCGGAGCCCGTCAGGCACTGGCGGACGTGTACGAGACGCTGGGCCACGGCGCCGAGAACGGACCCTGGCGCAACTTCTACCTCATGGGCGCCCACGAACTGCGCGGCACGGTCGCCCGCACCGCCCTGGACATGACCAACCCCGAGATGGTCGTCGCCCTCACGATGGACCAGATCCTGGACTCGCTGGCGGTCCGCGTCAACGGCCCCCGGTCCTGGAACACACCCCTGGCGCTCGACTTCGAGCTCACCGACCTGGGCCGCACCTGGCGAGCCGAACTCTCCAACGGCGCCCTGATCCACCGCAGCCGGCCCACGGGCGAGCCGAACCCCGCCGAGGGCCCGGCCGAGCTCACGCTGGTCCTCACCAAGCCGCAGCTCCTGGCGGTCCTGGCCGGGGACGAGCCGGACGGCGTCACCAGCACCGGTGACGCGGGCGCGCTGGCGCGGCTGCACGACGCCCTCGACACGGCCGACCCCGACTTCCCCATCGTCACGCCCTGACGCGCTCACCCGCCCTGACGGACTCACACCTCCCGACGCGTCCGTGCTCCGGCCCGCGGGGCCGCGGCCGGGCCCCCGGGCCCACAGGGGGAGGCCACCACAGGAAAAAAC
>NZ_JBEOXU010000305.1:0-2359 GCF_040296725.1 Streptomyces sp. NPDC002044 | reverse complement strand
GGGTGATCGCGGTCTTGGCGGTCGTGTCGCTCATGCGGGGTCCCTGTTCGGATCGGAGCACGGCGGGCGGGGCCGGCCGCACGGCCCACCCCGGCACGGGCCGGCACGGCAGACCGGGCCCGGACACCCGAAGCCCCCGGGGGCGGCACCGCGGAAGCCCGGCCCGGCACAGCGGCCCCAACGCCCAGAGCCGGCAGGCCGGCCGGTCCCGGCGGGATCCTCACCGGCCCGGCCCCGCCGGGACCCGTGCCCTCGCACCGGACCGCAGCAGCCCGTGCGGGCGGCGACGCGGCCGGCCACCCGGCCCCGCCGGCACAGAACACGGCCGGCGGAGCCGGCCACACGGCGCGGGGTCCACGGCACCGAACCCGCGCCGGCCGCGCCGGCCCCGAGCCGGCGGGCCGGTCCCGGCGGGCAGCCAGCCCCGACGGCACAGGACACGGCGGGCGGAGCCGGCCGCACGGCACGGCGCAGGGCCCGTGACGGCAGCAGACCGGGCGGGCCCCGGGGCCCCGCGACAGCACGGCGGCGGCGCGGGAGTCCGGACAGCCCGGGACGGCACGGCGGCGGCGGGAACACACATCCGCGGCACGGAACCCGCGGCGGCCGGGGCGGCCCCGAGCCGGCGGGCCGGTCGCGGCGGGCAGCCGGCCAAGCCGGCGCAGAGCACGGCGGGCTGGACCGGCCCCGGCCCCCGGGCTGCGGGCTTGCGGGCTGCGGGCTGCGGGCTGTGGGCTGTGGGCTGTGGGCTGTGGTGGGGCTCCAGGAGGTGCCGCGGACCCCGTGCCGTCCACCGGGGGGCGTGCGGTGTCCGGGTCGCGCGCGCCGGCGAGGCGGCGGGCGGCACCCGTTCCGGACGCACCCGGACGGCACGCCGCTCGGCGCACGTGCACACGTGCGCACGGCAACGGCAGGGGCGGGCAGGGCGGGGGCCCGGCTGCGGCCCTCAGGTTGTCTCCGGGGGCAGGGGCACACCTTCGGCGGGTCCGGCCGCCGATCCCTGGGGCAGCAGCGCGTCCAGGGTTCCGGCCGCCGCGAGCCGCGGCAGCATCAACGCCCAGAACCGGGTCAGGGTATGGGACGCGACCCAGTCCCGTTCGCCGGCGCCCAGGACTTCCAGCCCCACCGTCGAGGCCACCACCGCGCTCGCCGCGTCCCGCGCGCAGACCCCCTCGGCCAGCGCCCCCTCCCGCGCCGCGGCCCCCACCGTCTCCTGGACCCACAGGGTCCACTGCCGCCGCAGGTCGACCCCGCTCCTGCGGGAGGCATCCGCGCACAGCCCGTACCCGGCCCGCACCACCACGTCCCCCGCCAGCAGCGCCATCAGCGCATGCGTGGAATCCACCAGCACCTGAAGAGAGTTCGGACCCGCAGACCCCCCACACCGCCCCACCCCCGACGCACCCGGCCCGCCCGGCTCTCCCGCCGCACCGGACACACCCGCCGCACCCGGCCCACCCCCGCGCACCACCCCGGGGGAACCCGGCAGACCCGCCCCACCGGACGCACCCGGCACTCCCTCCACTCCCGGCTCAGCCGCCGTCCCCGCCACTCCCGGCGTTCCCGCCACTCCCGGCTCAGCCGCCACTCCCGGCGTTCCCGGCTCAGCCGCCGCCCCCGGCAGGCCGGCCGCACCCTCCGCACCGGGCACGCCGGGCATACCGGGCACGCCGGGCGTACCGGGCACGCCGGGCGTACCGGGCACGCCCGCCATGCCGGGCAAGCCGGTGAACGCCCGCCGGCCTGCGGTGATGCGCCGCAGGGCCTCGGCCGCCCGGTCCTCGACGGCCTGGGCGAGCGCGGTCTTGCTCTCGAAATGAAAGTGCAGACCGCCGGCGCTCACCCCGGCCCGGCGGCTGATCACCGCGATCGAGGCGGTGACGAACCCCTGCTCGGCGAACACCTCCGCGGCCGCACGGACCAGAGATTCCCGCGTGCGGGCCGCACGCTCCTGCTTCGCCATGGAGTCTCCACAAACCGCCAACGCGGTTTGCCTCAGGGGGTACAAGATCTTCGCGGTCACAGTCTGCGGCCGCACCGGAGCCCGGCTCGCGTCCCGCTGGAGCCGCCGCCCGCCCGGCCGGAACCCGCCGCCCCGCCCCGCCCGGCCACCCCCTCCCCCGCACCTTCCACACCACCGGAACCTCCCGTACCGGCGGAACGGCCCCCACCGCCGGAACGATCCGGCCTCCCGCACCCGCGGGAACGGCGGCCGCAAAGCAGCGGCACCGCACACCGGCACGGCACGACCGCCCGTACGGTGGCGCACGACCCCGGCCCGCACGCTGCGGCACGACGCCGGCCCCGGCCCGTACGGCGCGGCGCCCTGCCGGCCGGCGCGGGGCGGCCGGACCCGGGC
>NZ_JBEOXU010000304.1:0-2383 GCF_040296725.1 Streptomyces sp. NPDC002044 | reverse complement strand
GCCGCCCCGGCCGCCGGGCCGCCCGCGCCCGGCGGCGTACGGGCCGCCGCTCCGGCGGCCGCGCGGCCCGGCGCACCCCGGCCGCGGAGCTTCGACACCGCTCCCGCGCGGGCGGCGCTGGCCCGGCTGCTGCCGCGCCACGCCGGGCAGTTCACCCTGGTGCCCGACACCGGCGCCGCGGCCGACACCTTCACCGTGTCCGGGACGGCCGGAGCGGTCACCGTGCGCGGCTCCACCGGCGCCACCCTGCTCACCGGCGTCGGCTGGTACCTCCAGCACGTCGCCGGCGCCGACATCGGCTGGCCGGGCGACAGCATCGGCATGCTGCCCGCCACGCTGCCGGCCGTCCCCGCGCCCGTCACCCGCAGCGCGCTCGTCCCGCACCGGTACGCGCTGAACGACACCGACGACGGTTACGCCGGCCCGTACCGCACCTTCGAGGAGCACCAGCGGCAGATCGACCTGCTCGCCCTGCACGGGGTGAACGAGGTGTTCGTGCAGGTCGGCGCGGAATACCCGTACTACCGGGCGCTCCAGGGCTTCGGCTATCCGGCCGCCGAGCTGCGCGCGTGGATCCCCGGGCCGGCCCACCAGAGCTGGTGGCTGCTGCAGAACCTGAGCGGCTTCGGCGGCCCGGTCACGGAGCGGCTGATGCGCGAACGCGCCGCGCTGGGGGGGCGGATCGCGGAGCAGCTGCGCGGGCTGGGCATGACGCCGGTGCTGCCCGGCTACTTCGGCACGGTCCCGCCGGACTTCGCCGCGCGCAACGCCGGTGCCGGGACGGTGCCGCAGGGCGACTGGGCCGGCTTCGACCGGCCGGACTGGCTCGACCCGGCCACCCCGGTGTTCGGGAAGCTGGCCGCCGCGTACTACGCCGAGCAGCGCGCGGTGTTCGGGGACAGCACGATGTACCGGATGAGCCCGCTGCACGAGGGCGGGCAGACCGGCTCGGTGGACGTACGGTCCGCCGCCGGGGCGATCCAGAAGGCCCTGCACGCCGCCCACCCGGGTGCCCTGTGGGCGGTGCTGGGCTGGCAGGACGACCCCACGGCGGAACTGCTCGCCGGGGTGGACACCTCGAAGCTGCTGATCCTCGACGGGCTCTCCGACCGGTACAACCGCCTGGACCGCGAGACGCGCTGGGGCGGCGTCCCGTACGCGATGGGCACCATCTACAACTTCGGCGGGCACACGACGGTCGGCGCGAACACCTCCGTGTGGCTGGAGCGCTTCCCCGCCTGGCGCGGCAAGAGCGGCAGCGCCCTCAGCGGCATCGCCTACCTCCCCGAGGCCACCGGGACCAACCCGGCGGCCTTCGACCTCTTCACCGACCTGGCCTGGGAACCGGGGCCGCTCGACCAGCGGAAGTGGTTCGCGGACTTCGCGGCCCGCCGCTACGGCCGCCCCGACGCGGCGGCCGCTGCGGCCTGGGAGGAGCTGCGCAAGGGGCCGTACAGCACCTCCTCGGGGCTGTGGTCGGAGTCCCAGGACAGCCTGTTCACCGCCCGGCCGGCCCTGAACGCGGTCGGGTCGGCGTACTGGAGCCCCAAGTCCCTGCGCTACCCGGCCGATTCGGTCCGCCGGGCCCTGGACCACCTGCTCCGGGTGGATCCGCGGCTGCGCGCCTCCAGCGCGTACCGCTTCGACCTGGTGGACACGGCGCGGCAGGCCCTCGCCAACCACTCGCGGGTGCTGCTGCCGAAGATCAAGGCGGCGTACGAGGCCGGGGACCTGGAGCGCTTCCGCCGGCTGACGGCCGAATGGCGCGGCGCGGAGCGGCAGTTGGACGAGCTGATCGGATCCGACCCGAACTTCCTGCTCGGCGGCTGGCTGAAGGCGGCCCGTTCCCGGGGCGCCGACGAGGCCGAGCGCGACCGGTACGAGTACGACGCCCGCTCGATCCTGAGCGTATGGGGCCGCCGCGGCACGAGCGAGGGCGGCTTCCTCCACGACTACGCGAACCGCGAGTGGAACGGTCTGGTCGCGGAGCTGTACGGACCGCGGTGGGACCTGTACTTCGACACGCTGGAGGAGGCGCTCGCCGGGGGCACCGCGCCCCGGGAGATCGACTGGCACGCCGAGGAGGAGGCGTGGGCCCGGCGGACCACCCGGCATCCCGACCGGCCCAGCGGGGACCCGTACGCCCTGGCGGCCGCGGTCGCCGCCTCCCTGCCCGCGGCGGCCGCCCCCTGAGATACACCACTCGGTGCCGTCTCGGCCGCTTCCCCGGCGATCACCACCCGTCCGGGGGAACCTCGGTACCCGTTCGGGGGACCGCTCGGCCGACGGCCCGCCGGGTGGGGCCGACGCTGGGTTCACTGGCCCGCAGCGATCAGGGGCGGCCGCGGTTGTCGCCCGAGGTCCCCGCGACGGACTGGGTGCC
>NZ_JBEOXU010000303.1:0-2511 GCF_040296725.1 Streptomyces sp. NPDC002044 | reverse complement strand
CCGCCCGGGCCCCCCCCCGGGGGGGGCCCCCCCGGGGGGGGGCGCGCGCCCCCCCCGCGGTGCTGTCCGGGTGTCAGCCGCGGACGTTGAAGTGACCGTACTCCGCGTGGTCCCGCTCGCCCTCGCCCGCACACGACGAGGTCCAGACGGGACCGATGCGCGCCGGAACCCCGGCGGCCGCCGAGCAGGTGAACGCGTAGCTCGAGTGCCCGCCGGAGAAGGCTTCGCCCTCGACGCCCTCATTGGCCAGGGAGGCACCGGCGCCTCCGAGCAGGATGCCCGCGGCCAGGACGGAGACGGTGAGGGCAGAGCGCATGCGCATGACTACTCCAATGGATCTCTGGAAGACGCGCCGGGAAGGACGCGTCGGCCCGTTCAACGTCACGGAACGTCACGAGAAACGGTCCACCACTCCAATGGCCGATCAACGGCGACAGGTGGGTTCATCGCACCGCACGCGCGGGCGGTGAACTCCCGCACTCCCCCACGGGCCGTCGGCCGCCCGCCGTGAAGTGCGCTCGTGCCGACGGAGGTTGCGGGAACCCGGGCGGGTGACGCTGTGTCATCAGGAGGTCGTCCGTGCTCCTCGAAGACGCCACCGCCGAAGGGGGTGTCCGCGTCCGTCACGGGCCGGGGCAGTCCCCCGACGCACCGGTTCCGAATGAGGCGGACACGAGGATTCCGCCGGCGGGCCGTAACGAAGTCCCGCCGGTGGTGTCCAACGAGGTGACGCGAAAGGAGCCGTGGCGTGACGGCTGAGCGGGACCAAGGCCCACACCGGCCGGGGGTGGCGGAGCATCCGGACGACGCGCTGCTGACCGTACGGGCGGCCGAAGGCGACGAGGAAGCCTTCGAAACGCTGGTCCGCGGCCACGGGCCCGCCATGCTCCGGCTGGCGGCCAACCTGCTGGGCAGCAGGTCCGAGGCCGAGGACGCGGTCCAGGAGGCCTTCGTCAGCGCCTGGCGCAAACTGCCCGAGTTCCGCGGCGACGCGGGATTCGGGACCTGGATGCACCGGATCGTGACCAACCGCTGTCTGAACACGCTGCGCTCGCGGCGGCCCATGGCCGACCTCGACCAGGTGCCCGAGCAGCCCGCGCCCGATCACCTGAACTCCCCCGCACGCGCGGCGGAGTCCCAGGCCGCGGTCCGCGCGCTGGGAGAGGCGATGGCCCTCCTCTCGCCGGAACAGCGCGCCTGCTGGGTCCTGCGGGAGATCGAGACGATGCCGTACGAGACGATCGCGGAGATGGTCGGAATCAGCCAGGAAGCCGTACGGGCCAGAGTCTTTCGTGCTCGGCGCTGTCTGACGGAGGCGATGGGCGCATGGCGATGAACGAACCCGAGTACGCCCCGGACGCCGGGGACGACGGACTCCTGCCCTGCGGCAGGGACCTCGCGACCCTGTGGGACCGGTGGCAGCAGGGCCCGCGGGGCGCCGCCGACCCGCACACGACCGACTGCCCGCACTGTGCCCCCGCCCTCGCGGATCTCGCGCGGCTGCGCGACGTCGTGCGCCGCGACGGCGAGGAGACCGGTACCGGCCGGCAGGCGGACGCGTCCCGGCTCGCCGCGAACATCATGGACGTCGTACGCCTCGAACTGCGGCCCGGCCGCACCCTCGCACTGGGCGACGCGGACGAGGACGCCTGGATCCACGAGGCCGTCGCCGCCCGCGCCTTCCGCGCCGCGGCCGAGCGCGTCCCGGGCGTCCGGGCGGGAAGCTGCCGCGTCGGCCCCGAACCCGGCCGCGAACCCGGCTCCGGCGAACGGCCCCGGACACCGGCCCGGGTGCGGATCGAGGTCACCGCAGGCGCGGCCCGCGACCTGCAACGGACCGCGGACCGGATCCGCCGGCAGATCGCGGAGGCCGCCCGGCAGGACCTGGGCATGCGGATCACCTCCGTCGACGTGGTCGTCACCGACCTCCACCACGAATCCCCCGATGAGGACCCGCGATGACGAACACGAACAGCGGCGGACCCGCGCCGTCCCCGGCCGTGATCGGCGAGGCCGTGCTCGGTGTCCGGGGCGTGGCGTTCCTGCGGCCCGCGCTCGGCGAGCGCCTGCGCTTCGCCGCCGCGGCGGCGGTCCCGGGGCGCGCGCCGTCCACGCCCCGCCACGCGTCGGGGGTCAGGATCAGCGCGGCTCGCGGTGACCGGGCGGCGGCCGTCGACGTCCACGTCGTCCTGCTGCGCGGGTACCGCGCCCTCGACGTGACGCGTGCCGTCCGGGAGGCGGTGCGCACGTCGTACCCGGACGCGGCACGGACGATCCCGGTGCACGTCGTCGTGACCGGGATCGTGTGAGGCGCACCGCCCGGCGGTTCAGCCCGCGGCGCCCGGCAGGTACGCGTCCAGCAGTACGAGGACCAGGACCCACCCCGCGAGGGTCGCGGCGACCGCGCCCACCCGGGGTCGCCGGTCGGCCAGTACGAGCTCATCGTGTGCCACAGCTTGCGCCCGTACAGCGACAGGTCGGTCGCCCGCAACTGGTCGGACCAGAACTGGA
>NZ_JBEOXU010000302.1:0-2588 GCF_040296725.1 Streptomyces sp. NPDC002044 | reverse complement strand
CCCATGTCCTCATGGACCTTGAACCCGGACGCACCGCCCTCCGCGAGCGCCTCGATCAGCGGAGCCGGATCCGAGGAGGAACCCCGCGCGAGGAACCCGATGTTCACCGGCCACGCGTCGAAGGCGTTGAACCCGTGGCGCAGCGCCCAGGGCGAGTTCACCCCCACGCCCCAGCTCGGCCCGATCTCCTGACCGATGATCGTGGTCACCCCGCTCGCGAGCGAGGCTTCCATGATGCGCGGGGAGAGCAGGTGGACGTGGGTGTCGACGGCTCCGGCGGTGGCGATCAGGCCCTCGCCCGAGATCATGGTCGTACCGGTGCCGACGACGACGTCGACCCCGTCGAGGGTGTCGGGATTGCCCGCCCGGCCGATCGCGTGGATCCGGCCCTCGCGGATGCCGATGGACACCTTGCGGATGCCGAGCACCGCGTCGATGACCAGCACGTTGCTGATCACCACGTCACAGGTGTCCCGGACCGCCGCCGCCTTCAGGTGCAGCCCGTCCCGCGCCGTCTTCCCGAAGCCCGCCAGGAACTCGTCCCCCGGCCGCTGCGCATCCGACTCCACCCGGACGGTGAGCCCGGAGTCCCCGAGGCGGACCCGGTCCCCGGCGCGGGGACCGTGCACCGCCGCGTACTCGTGCGGGTCGATGTGCCGGCCCCCGGGGGCACAGTGATCGCTGTGGGAGGTGGGCCTGCTCATGACGTGACTCCTTCCGGGGCTGCCGCACCGAGGTAGCCGCAGGCCGCGGCCTTGCGCAGGGCCTCCGCCTTCACGCCGGGGGCGTCGAGCGGGCCGTCCACCAGACCGGCGAACCCGATCGCCACGCGGTCACCGCCGATGGGGACGAGCCCCACCTCGACGGTGGCGCCGGAGTCGAAACGGGCGGACGACCCGGCGGCGACGGCCAGGCGCATGCCGTAGGCGGCGGCCCGGTCGAAGTCCAGGCGCGGGTTGGCCTCGAAGAAGTGGAAGTGCGAGGTCACGCTCACCGGGACAGCCGCGGTGTTGCGCACACCGAGGGTGACGACCGGCCGCGGGGCATCGACCGTGTCCGAGGCGGGCAGTACGGCACCCGGTGCTTCGTCGTCCCGGGAGTGCTCCCCGAAGGGGTCGCCGATCGCCGCGAGCCGGGTCCCGTCCTCGAACACCGCCTCGACCATCACCTCGGTCACGATGTCCACGACGCCCGGCAGCACGTCGTCCGGACCGAGGACGGCTCGGCCGCGTGCGAGGGCGTCGGCGAGGCGCAGACCGTCACGGGCCGCCTCGCACACCGTGTCGGCGATCACGGCGGTCGCCTCCGGGACGTTGAGCCGCAGTCCCCTGGCCCGCCGGGCCCGGGCCAGTTCCGCGGTGGTGAACAGCAGCAGCCGGTCACGTTCGGTCGGGGTCAGGGGCATGACGCCCACCGGGCGGGCATGCGGTCGGTCATCCGGGGGGTCCTGCGCGCGGCCGTCCGGGGGGCCGTCCGTACGGACGTCCGGATGCCCGGACAGTCGTCCTGAGCTGTCGGTACCTTCATGATCATTCATTCCTCCGGAAGGCGGGCGGGCGGCTCTGGAGCCGGGATCCCTCCGTCCGGGTACACGGGTGCGCGGGGCACAGGGGGGATGGTGGCGCTGCGACGGACAGCGAGGGCCGGATACGGCCGACCGGGCGGTTCGGGGCCGGCGGGGCGGGCCCCGAGCCGGGACTCCGCGGGCCGTCGGCGGCTCCGGTTCTCACTCTGGCATTGACTGAAAATTCAGTCAATAGATGGGGCATCGAAAGGTTCCGGCCTCACCGGGAGAACAGGATCGGACGCCGCGTTGCGGGCGCCGTACGCGCACATCACCCCGGCGGCCCCCGCCGCGCGGGAAGCGAGCCGGGGGCTAGGGGACCCGGGCGGCCCGGGCGTCAGCTCGGGCGGAGCCCGGCCAGTTCGGCGTCGATCGCACCGCGCATGAGCTCCCGCGCGTGCCCGATCCTGGTGCCGCCGCTGAGCCAGCGCATGCTGAGCCCCTCCAGGAGCGCGGTGAGCCGTTCGGCGGCGGCCGCGAGCGACGAGGCCGGCGCCATCGGCTGGACCTGGCCCAGCAGCGCGGCGACCTCCTGGACCCACACCAGGGTGGCCCGGGCGAGATCCTCGCGCAGCACCTCGTCGAAGACGGCGCTCGCCCGCAGTTCACCCCAGGCCGAGCTGTTCTCCCGTACCTCGGGGGTGTCCTGGAGCTCCAGCAGCAGCGTCTCCTCCAGCTCCTCCCGGGGGGTGAGCGGCGGATCGTCCGGGTCGCGGTCGGTGGTGTACCGCTCGGCGCGGTCGTTGATGAACTCGAGGGTCTGGCGCAGGACGCCCGTACGGTCCTTGAAGTGGTAGTAGATCAGGGCCGTGGAGACACCGGCCTCGGCCGCGAGTTCCTCCACGCGCAGCCCGCGGACCCCGCGCCGGGCGATCACCCGGGCGGCCGCTTCGAGGATCTGAGTGCTGCGAGACGCCATGCCCCGCACCTTACCGGGGCCCCCACGGGTGGACGCACACGGCCCGTCACCGGGCGTACGGGCCGGGGCGCGGGGCGCCACGCCCGCAGCGGCGGCCGTGCGGGC
>NZ_JBEOXU010000301.1:0-2596 GCF_040296725.1 Streptomyces sp. NPDC002044 | reverse complement strand
GCATGACCCGCAAACAGGTCGCCCTGGTGACCGGATCGTCCTCGGGGATCGGCGCCGCCATCGCCCGCCGGCTCGGCGCCGAAGGCATGTCCCGGGAACCGTGAAGGTTCCCGGCACGTCACTCATTCCATGATCAGGACCGCACGACCCGCCGACCTCGACGCCATGGCCGCCCTCCACACCCGGGCGCGGGCCACCTACTACCAGGGCCGCCTTCCCCCGGAGGCATACGCCGGCGCGGCCGAGCTCGCCCGGACCCGCGAGGGCTGGTCCCGCGCCGTCGCCCGGTCCGCCGCCGACGGCGGCGTGCTCTGCGCCGAGCGGGACGGGCGGATCACCGGCGTCGCCGCCTACCGCACCGCGGAGGGCGAGACCACCCTCACCCAGCTCCACGTCGACCCGGACCAGTGGCGCCGCGGCACCGGGTCCGCCCTGCACGCGGCCTGCCTCGACGCCTGGCGCCGTGCCGGAACGGCCAGGGTCCGGCTGGAGGTCTACGAACACAACCTGCGCGCCCAGGCGTTCTACGCCCGCCAGGGCTGGCTCCCGGAGCCGGGGGCCGCGGCCCCCGGCTCCCACCGCGTCCTGTGGCTCGCGGTGGCCCCGCCGTCCGGGGAATGAGACGCGCCCCCGGATCGTTGAAGCGGGAACTGTTTCATCCCGTTCCGAACCCGGAGAGAAGAAGGATCATGCGCGTCGAGATCTGGAGCGACATCGCCTGCCCCTGGTGCTACATCGGCAAGGCCCGTTTCACCAAGGGGCTGGCCGACTTCGCGCACCGCGACGAGGTGGAGGTCGTCTTCCGGTCCTTCGAGCTCGACCCCAACGGCCCCAAGGGCGTCAGTGCCCCCGTCATGGAGATGCTCGCCCAGAAGTACGGCCGCACCCTCGAAGAGGCGCGCGGCATGGAGGAGCACGTCGCGCAGAGCGCCCGCGCGGAGGGCCTGACGTACCGCACCGAGGGCCGCGACCACGGCAACACCTTCGACATCCACCGGCTGCTGCACCTGGCCGCCGCCCGCGGCCGTCAGGAGGAGCTGCTCGACCTCGCGTACCGGGCGAACTTCGCCGAGGAGCGGTCCGTCTTCGACGCCGGGGTGCTGCTCGCGCTCGCCGTCGAGGCCGGGCTCGACGAGGCCGAGGCCCGCGCCGTGCTCGCCGACGACTCCGCCTACGCCGAGGAGGTCCGCGCCGACGAGCGTGAGGCCGCCGAACTGGGCGCGAACGCGGTGCCGTTCTTCGTCCTCGACCGCCGCTACGGAATCTCGGGCGGACAGCCGGCCGAGGTGTTCACCCGCGCCCTGGAGCAGGCTTGGGCCGGCCGCGAGGTGGAGGAGCCCGCCCCCGCCGACGGGGCGTGCGAGTCCGACGGGGCGTGCGCGGTTCCGCGGCCCTGACGCTCCCATATAAGGTTTCCTTTGGGGTGGCGCGGAAAGTTCGGTAATGGACTTTGGGTAGGTCCTGGGTCAGAGTGGACGGCATGGATCTCCCCCTGGCCGAGACGGCCCGTGCCGAGTTCGCCCACTCCACCACCTACCTCAACACCGCCACGTGCGGAGTGCTGCCGCGCGCGGCCGTCGCGGCGGTACGGGAGCTGTCCGAGGCGGCGGGGGCCGGAATCCCCGCCGGCTTCGGCGACTTCGACCGGGTGAACCGGGTCCGCGCCGCCTTCGCCCGGCTGGCCGGGGTCGCCGCCGACCGTGTGGCCGTCGGCTCGGCCGTCTCCACGCACGTCGGCCTCGTCGCGGCCTCCTTGCCGTCCGGTTCCGAAGTCCTCTGCCCCGAGGGCGACTTCGCCTCCGTGATGAACCCCTTCGTGGTGCGCGGCGACCTCAAGGTGCGCTTCGCCCCACTGGAGTCCCTCGCCGAAGCCGTCGGGGCCGGCACGGCCCTGGTCGCGCTGAGCGCCGTACAGTCCGCGGACGGGCGTACGGCGGACCTGGCCGCGGTGCGCGCCGCGACGGCCGCGCACGGGGCCCGGATGCTGGTGGACGCGACGCAGGCGGCGGGCTGGCTGCCCTTCGACGCCTCGCCGTACGCGTACACGGTCACCGCCGGGTACAAGTGGCTGCTCGGCGCCCGCGGGGCCTCCTACCTGACCGTCTCGGAGGAGGCTGAGCACACCCTGACCCCGCTGCACGCCGGCTGGGTCGCGGCCGAGTCCATGTGGGAGGCCACGTACGGGCCGATGCCGGAACTCGCCCACGGGGCACGGAAGTTCGACGAGTCCCCGGCCTTCCTCGCCTACCACGCGGCCGAGCCGTCGCTGGCGCTGCTGGAGGGCGTCGGCATCGAGGCGGTGCACGCGCACGACACCGCCCTGGCCGCCCGCTACCGGGCCGGGCTCGCCCGGCTGGGCCACGAGCCGGTGCCCGGTGACTCCGCCATCGTCTCCGTCCCGGGACTCGCCGACCGCCTGCCCGCGCTTCAGGCGGCCGGCATCGCCACCGCCGCCCGCGCGGGCGCCCTGCGCGCCTCGTTCCACCTCTACAGCACCGAGGAGGACGTGGACCGGCTGCTGAACGCCCTGTCCTGACGGGCGGGCCCCGCGGGGTCGGCGCGCTGCCCGCGGGGTCAGCGCGGGGCCCGCGGGGGC
>NZ_JBEOXU010000300.1:0-2626 GCF_040296725.1 Streptomyces sp. NPDC002044 | reverse complement strand
CCTGTGGGAGAGTAGGACGCCGCCGAACAATTATTGTGGGAAAGCCCCGCACCTTATGGTGCGGGGCTTTTCTGCGTTCCGGACCAGTTTCAACGGCCCGGGTGGGTATCCTGGCCGCGTTCCCCTGGAGGACGCGATGACAGCACAGCAGCTGGACGACGGCGGACCGCTCATCCCTCAGCCGGCCATGACGCGCGAGGCCCTGCGGGATGCCGTGCGCCGGATCGACATGGCGAACCTCGCCGTGCTCGACAAGGAGTGCAACGAGGCGTTCGACCGCGCGGCGGAGACCGGGGCGATCAATCCGCTGCGGTTCTTCCTGATCAAGTGGGCGACGCACGTGGCGATCCAGCGCTGGCCGGCGCGGGCGGCTGCCCTCCAGGAGGCGGAACGTGTTGCGGGGGACCCGGCCGCGACGGAGGACCAGTTCCGGGCCGCCATGGAAACCAGCAGCCGCATCCTGGCCGAGGCCCAGCGGGAGATCGGTCAGTGACCCTTCGGGGTGAGGGCGTTGAAAACGACGGCGGCTGGGCGTGGGAGTGCGACCCGAGCCGGCTGTGGGTGCTGGGGGACATGCCGGGGGAGTACCAACGCCTCGTCGGTGCCGTCATGGACGGCCTGGTGGACCTGGCGTCGATGGCGATCGACCCCAAGGACGGCAGCCTCTACGAGGATCCGCAGCCGATGCGTCTGCGTACGTACGAGGACGAGCATCTGATGCTCTGGTACCAGACCATCCCGCACCGCAGCCGGGTCTACCTCAAGCGGGTAAATCTCTGACAGCCAGGGGCACTTGGCCGGTGCTGAGAGGTCCTGCCGGCTCTGCCGGTTTCTTCCGGCACGTCTCCGACCGGGCCGTCGGCATCGTTCGGGGTCGAGCCGACGGAGCGGCGTCATTTACCCCGTCCTGCCGAGTTGCACCGTGGGGGCAGCGCGTCATCTTCCTCGAGCAGGAGTCCGGTGGAAACGTTCGCCTCTGCCGATGCTCCTGTGACGAGCCTGCCGGAGGTGGCGGTTCGCCTCGACGTCGTGGTGGCCCGCTCGGCGAACGGCGGTGGTGTGGCTGACCTGGAAGCGTTCCGCGGCCCGCCGCACGGGCATCCCCAGCGCATCCCTTTCTCGCTGCGGATGCGGGCGCGTGGGGTCGTTGGGCTGCGAGGACGTCTGGGTGGCGGGCGTTCGGTTGCGCCAGCGCAGGTAGGCGTACAAAGCCCTGGTCTGGACGGGGCAGACCACTGACCCTCCGCGGCCTGACCACTCACCCCGTCGAACCTTCCCGGTCACAGCACTATCCAAGGAAGCCCGCCCGGCCCACCGAGACCGGACGGTTTCGCCTGGTTCGCTGTGTCGTCGACGACGGCTTCGATCGGGTGGGCCCAGGAGGTCGACCTTGTTGCACACCACCCACCTCCGGATTCCCCAGGCCGCCCAGGTGGTCGTGCCTTTGCGGCGCCGGTTGATCCCCCACATCTGGTCGTCACCGACGGAGTAGCAGCCGTGGAAGCAGGCGATGCCGTGGGTACGCCGGTAGGTGGTCGGCAGCCGGTCGGGCCGGCTCTGTTCTGCCCGGCAGGAGCCGGCGGTGGGGCGGATTCCCAAAGGCCCGAACTCGTCGAACGCGAACGGGCGGGTGGTGGCTGTCTGGCGGGCTATGACGGGAACCTTGCTGCCGCCGTACGAAGCCAGGAGCATCATCGCCCGCCGGAACCGCACCGAACTCGTGCTGCCCACCGGACGATGTGCTCGAGCTTCTGGCCCTTCTGCTCCGTCAGCCCGCGAACCCGGACCGGTTGCGCCACTCCAGCAGGCAGACCATGACGCGTACGGCGGTCTCCTGTGCCCCTCCGACCGAGTGCGTATCCCTCCGGCCGTAACGGGACACCAAGAGCATGGTGGCCTTGTCGATGAACCAAGCGCCTGTCATCTGAGCGGTCATGCCCATCGGGCCGAGCTGCCTTCATCCGCCGGGCACGTTTCCCTGTACCCCCTGAGGGCTCACCCGCGTACGCCGACAAACCAACGTTCGGCGGCGTTGAGCTCTGACTCGGCTTCTAGCGTTGATGGAGGTGGTGGGCCTCGCGGCGGCGACGTATCGCCCGTGCTTCTCATGCCTGCCCGGCGCGAACCGGGTGCGCGTACGTGGTGAGGACATGAGGACCGCGGTCGATGAGTCGTGGGATGGTCGGAGGTTGAGTAGCGGGTGCGTGGCGCCGGCGCGCAGACGATCGGGAGCGGGGTCTGTGGAGGAGGCTGGACAGGCACCTTCAGACGGCAGTGTCAGCGTGGTCGACCGCCCCGAGCACCCGCTGTTCCCCGTTTTGACACCGTCCCAACCCAGCTTGTAGAGTCAAACGGTTGCCTCGAACTGCACAAGTTCGGCAGCCCCACCCCGCAAGGAACCCACGGTTCCTGAGGGGTGCATTCGACTCCTCATCCAGGAATCTGAAGCCGGGAAATCCGGTGGAAATCTTCTGCTAGAGTCGGAATCGCCGGAAAGGAAAGCGCGAGAGCGAATACCTGGAAAGCACCGAGGGAGTCAGGCCCGAAAGAGTCTGATAGAGTCGGAAACGCAAGAACAGAACGAAAGCCCGGAGGAAAGCCCGAGAGGGTGAGTACAAAGGAAGCG
>NZ_JBEOXU010000299.1:0-2644 GCF_040296725.1 Streptomyces sp. NPDC002044 | reverse complement strand
CCAACCCCAACTGGAACACCTACTACCAACACACCAACCCCCACACCACACCCCTCCCCACCTACCCCTTCCAACACCACCACTACTGGCTCGACCAGACCGCGGCAGACCCTGTGGAGAGCACGCCGGACAGGTCCGAATCCAGCTTCTGGGACGCCGTGGAACGCGAGGACTTCGCGTCACTGGCCGAGACCCTGCGGATACCGGACCAGGAGCTCACGGCGACACTCCCCGCACTCGCCCAGTGGCGTCGGCGCTCGCGTGACCAGTCCGTCGTGGACTCTTTGCAGTACCGGATCTCCTGGACTCCGCTGGACGCTGCCGTTCCGCGGGCGCCCGGGGGGTCGTGGCTCGCGGTAGTTCCGACCAGTCACCGCGACGACCCCACCGTGGACGCGGTGCTGGCCGCCCTGCGCGACGGGGGTGCCGATCTCCGCGTGGTGCACGGCACCGATGTGGGTGACTGCGCCGGCCTCACAGGGGTGATCTCGTTCCTCGCCCTCGATGACGAGCCCCGGGAAGCGGGGTCCGTCCTGTCACGCGGACTGGCCGCCACGGTCGCACTGGTCAAGACGGCCCGGGCCGCGGGACTGTCCGCTCCGCTGTGGTGTTTGACCCGCGGCGCGGTGGTGACCGGACGGTCGGAGAAGCTCGGCTCCGCTTCACAGGCCCAGGTCTGGGGCCTCGGCCGCTCGGTCGCTCTCGAGTGGCCGCAGGGCTGGGGCGGATTGATCGACTTGCCGCCGACGCTCGACCGCCGCGCGCTCACGCGCCTGCTCACCCTGCTCTCCGGTCAGTCCGCCGAGGACCAACTCGCTCTGAGGGCATCTGGAGTGTTCGCCCGCCGACTGGCTCCGGTTCCGCCGCGTGTCACCCATGACACGGACTGGGCGCCACGCGGCACTGTCCTGATCACGGGCGGCACCGGAGCACTCGGTTCCCATGCGGCACGTTGGCTGGCAGGCAAGGGAGCCGAGCACCTGCTGCTGGTGAGTCGTCGCGGCGCGGACGCACCGGGCGTCGTCGACCTGGAGGCGGAACTGACCGCTCTGGGATCGGCCGTGACCATCGCCGCCTGTGACGTCACCGACCGCGCCGCGGTCGCCGGGCTGCTTGCGACGATTCCCGAGGACCGGCCGCTCACCGGTGTCATCCACACGGCTGGTGTCGGACAGCTGGCTCCCCTGGACGAGACTGGAATCGACGAGTTCGCCCGGATCATGGGAGCGAAGGCAGCCGGTGCCCTGCACCTCGACGAGCTCACCGGTGACCGGAAGCTCGACGCCTTCATCCTGTTCTCGTCCGTCTCCGGAGTCTGGGGCAGCGGCGGGCAGACAGCCTACGGAGCCGCCAACGCCTACCTCGACGCGCTCGCGCAACAGCGCCGTGACCGGGGCCTGGCCGCGACCTCCGTCTCCTGGGGGCCGTGGGCGGATGGTGGGATGGCTGTGGGCGAGGCCGGCGAGTTCGCGCGTCGGCGCGGACTGCCGGCCATATCGCCGGCCCTGGCGGTCTCGGCGCTGGACCATGTCCTCCGCAAGGGAGAGACGTGTGTCACCGTCGCCGACGTGCAGTGGGAGACGTTCCTTCCTGCCTTTATCTCCAACCGCCCCAGCCCCCTGCTGTCCGGCTTCGCTCCCGCTGAGGAGGAGCGGGTGGAAACCGGGCTGGGTCAGCAGTTGTCGGCGCTCGACCCGGGCGAGCGCCGAGGACGGCTACTGTCCACGGTCGTCGCCGAGGTGGCGGCGGTACTCGGGCACAGCACCCCCGATGACGTCGAAACCGATCGCGCCTTCCGCGACATGGGCTTCGACTCGCTCACCGCGGTGGAACTGCGCGGCAGGCTCAGCGGCGTGCTGGGGATCGCGCTGCCCGCGACGCTCGTATTCGACCACCCGACGCCGCAGCAACTCGTGACGCATCTGGCGTCCTTCTTCGGCGACGAGCAGCACGGTGCGGCATCCGCGCACACGCCTGCCGCCGAAACCGGAGAGCTCCTGGCGATCGTCGGCATGAGCTGCCGCTACCCGGGAGGCGTACGCACTCCCGAGGAGCTGTGGAGCCTGGTACGGGAAGGTGTCGACGCCATATCGCCGTTCCCCACCGACCGCGGATGGGACCTGGGCGCGCTCTTCGACGCGGAGCCGGACACGTCCGGCAGCAGCGCCACCACCTCTGGCGGCTTCTTGTACGAAGCGGCGGACTTCGACGCCGAGTTCTTCGGCATCTCCCCGCGCGAGGCTCTGGCCATGGACCCCCAGCAGCGTCTGCTTCTGGAGACCTCGTGGGAACTGTTCGAACGCTCTGGCATGGACCCCCGCACACTCCGCGGGAGCCAGATCGGTGTCTTCGTCGGCGGCAACGGCCAGGACTACGTCTCGCTGTTGGGTGAGGGAGCCAAGGGAAGCGAGGGGTATCTCCTCACCGGCAACAGTTCGAGTGTGATCTCCGGGCGAGTCTCCTATGCCCTGGGACTTGAGGGTCCGGCGGTCACCGTGGACACCGCCTGCTCCTCCTCCCTCGTCGCGCTCCACCTCGCAGCCCAGGCGCTCCGCAACAACGAATGCACCATGGCTCTGGCCGGCGGCGTCACCGTCATGTCCACCCCCACCACCTTCATCGAATTCAGCCGCCAACGCGGACT
>NZ_JBEOXU010000298.1:0-2740 GCF_040296725.1 Streptomyces sp. NPDC002044 | reverse complement strand
GCCCGCCTGGATCACCGGCATCGACCACCGCATCGAGGCCCACGGTCTGGGCCTGCGCGACCTCACCGACTCCCCGTCCACCCGGATCGCCGCCGCCACCGCGCCGCCACACCCGCCGGCCCGGACTTCGATGTCCTCGCCATGGACCCGGGGGACTGGCCGGGCAACCTCGGGGCCGGGCTGCTGCCCGCGCCCGACGGCAGCTGTCAGGGAGTCTTCCTCCGCTACGACCTGTTCGGCGGACGCGGCCCCGCGATGATCATCGGCAACCTTCCCGAGGGCTCCCCGGCCCGGGACCTCTCCGAGGGCCAGGTCCCCTTCGAGGTGGCCCAGCTCCTCGACGCGCTGGAGAACGACGAGGACGTCGAGGTCACCGGCGCCGAGGACTGCCCCGTCATGCAGGGCGACAACCTCCTCATCGTCCGGAAGATCAAGCTGTCGGAGTCCCGCATCTCCTGCGTGCAGTTCGACCGCAGTGACAACGTGCTGGTCACCATCGCCAGCTGGGACCGCCCGATCACCGATGACCTCTACGCCCTCCTGAAGCCGCTCCCCGCCGAGCTCTTCCAGCAGGGCTAGGCACCCCGGGCCGAGCGAGCGGGGCCAGGCGCTCCGGGCAAAGCCGGAGCGTCACCCGTCCGCCCGCGTCACCCGTCCGTCCGCGTCACGCGTCCGCGATGTCGTTCGCCGCCACGTAGCCGAACGTCATCGCCGGACCGATCGTCGACCCGGCCCCCGCGTAGCTGCGGCCCATCACGGCCGCGCTCGCGTTGCCCGCCGCGTACAGCCCCCGGATCACCGAACCGTCCGCGCGCAGGGCCCGGGCCCGCGCGTCCGTCACGATGCCGCCCTTCGTGCCCAGGTCGCCCGGAACGATCCTGAACGCGTAGAACGGGGGCACCCAGACCGGAGCCAGGCACGAGTTGGGGTGCACGTTCGGGTCCGTGTAGTAGTGGTCGTACGCCGTGTCCCCCCGGTGGAAGTCCGCGTCGTCGCCCGTCCACGCCTGCGCGTTGAACCGGCCCAGCGTCGCCCGCAGGGCCGCCGCCGGGACCCCGATCTGGCCGGCCAGGGCGTCCCACGTCCACGCCTTCTTCGCCGCGCCCGCCTCGTACCACGCGTTCGGGAAGGGCAGCGTCGGCAGGATGTCCTTGAAGAGGTACTTGTTGCGGTAGTGCTGGTCCACGATCAGCCACGCCGGGATGTGCGAACCCGGGGCGCCCCGGTCGCGGTCGTACATCACGTGCACCACATCGCTGTACGGGGCCGCCTCGTTGACGAACCGCGCGCCGTCGCGGTTCACGATCAGGCCGCCCGGCAGGGTCCGTTCGGCGAGACAGAAGTACGGCTCCCCGGGCAGCGGGATCGACGGCCCCCACCACGCGTCGTCCATCAGCCCGAGCGCGGCCCCTGCCCGCTGCCCGGCCCGGATGCCGTCACCCGTGTTCTCCCTCGCACCCACCGACCACTGGGTTCCGATGGGCTGCTGCTGGTACTGCGCCCGCATCTGCGCGTTGTGCTCGAAGCCTCCCGAGCCGACGACAACGCCCTTGCGGGCCCGTACGGTGCCCCGTACACCGTCCTTCTCCACCACGACCCCGGTGACCGCGCCGCCCTCCTGGACCAGGTCCACCAGCGGGCTGTTCAGCCACACCGGCACCCCCGCCCGCTGGAGTCCGGCCCGCAGTCCCGCCGCCAGGGACTGCCCCATCGTCAGCGGCTTCTCCCCGCGCAGCGCCGCCTTCGTACCGCGTGCCAGGCACTCGGTGGACACGGCGAGGCCCTTCGCGCTCACCGCCGCGAGGTTGAGCCACTTGTAGTCCTGACTGAACACCACCATCCCGGCCGGGACCGGCAGGTACGCCGGGTTCAGGCGGGCCAGTTCGGCGCCCAGGACGTTCCCGTCGAGCTGGTCCGGCTCGATGGAACGGCCGTTCGGCAGGCCACCCGGCAGATTGGGGTAGTAGTCGCTGTAGCCCTCCATGAAGCGGAACCTCAGCGGGCTGTGGGCCATCACGAAGTCCAGCATCCGCGGCCCGTTGGCCAGGAACGCCGCCTGCCGGTCGGCCGGGACCTCGGGCCCCACCACCGCCGCGAGGTACGTGGCCGCCTTCTGCGGGGTGTCCGGCACCCCCGCGCCCAGGATCACCGAGTTGTTGGGCAGCCAGATGCCCGCCCCGGACCGCGCGGCCGATCCGCCGAACGTCGGTGCCTTCTCGACCACCAGCACGCTCAGCCCCCGCTTCGCGGCGGTGAGCGCGGCGGTCATCCCGGCGGCCCCGGATCCGACCACGACCACGTCGTACGCGCCGAGCGGCGGGCCGTCGGCCGCCAGGGCCGCGGCGGCCGGGAGCACGGTCGCGGCGAGCACCCCGGCGCCCGTCCCGGCGAGCACGGTCCGTCTGGAGGGGAGACGTTCGGGGGAGGTGCGGGAAGCGCTTGCGGACATGGGCAGGCTCCAGCGGTGAGGGGAGGAAGGTCCGGCTCCAACATTTCTGATGCTGAGTCAGAGAAGGTGTTCGGGGGATCATGTGATGTCAAGGCATGCGGCAGCCCGGACCGTGCGGCCCGCACGCGCGGGAGGACGCCCGCTCGCCCGTGCGGGGGACCCGCCCCGTACGCACACGAGCGAAGCCCCGCGGCGGCATCGACGAGCGCGCCGCCTTCGAGGCCATCACCCCCGGCAAGGACGTCGACGGGGTCACCATGCACTCCTTCGCCGCCATGGGCTTCGGTCTGC
>NZ_JBEOXU010000297.1:0-2764 GCF_040296725.1 Streptomyces sp. NPDC002044 | reverse complement strand
CTTTCCCTCCACGCCGCTCTTCCGATCTGGCGACGGGGCCCGCACCGGTGGTGCGGGCCCCGTCGGCACAGAGGGAGGTGGAGGACTCGGAGCGAGTGCTCAGGCGCGGATGATGTTCTCCGCCTGGGGGCCCTTCTGGCCCTGCGTGATGTCGAACGACACCGCTTCGCCCTCGGTCAGTTCGCGGTATCCGTTGCCGGAGATGTTGGAGTAGTGGGCGAAGACGTCCGGTCCGCCCCCCTCCTGGGCGATGAAGCCGAAGCCCTTTTCGGAGTTGAACCACTTCACGGTGCCGCTGGCCATGCTCGTCCTTCTGTCCAATTCAGCGAGCGGCCCGGATCGGAGCCGCTCAGGTGCCCGGGTCGGGCGCCCGCCACCTTCCTCCCCGTGCCGCCCGGCGTCTACACCTGCCCGTGGGAACTCGTCCCGGCCCGGAGCCGTCCTGCGCCGGCGAACGCCCTCCCCTGCGCTGCCCGCGCCGCCCGCGGGCCGCCGGGGCACGATGGGAAGGGGCCGCAGCGGCGACAGGAGTGATCATGTTCCGGGACACGAAGGCATTCAGCGGGTTCTCGGTGGACGACGTGGGGAAGGCGGAGGAGTTCTACGGCGGGACGCTCGGTCTGCGGGTCACCCAGGAGCACGGCATGCTCTTCCTGCACCTCGGGGGCGGCGGCAGCGTGCTGCTGTACCCCAAGGACGACCACCGGCCCGCGGACTTCACCGTGCTCAACTTCCCGGTGGACGACATCGAGGACAGGGTCGACGCCCTCACGGCCCTCGGCGTCGAGTTCGAGCGCTATCCGGGATTCGGCCAGGACGCGAAGGGCATCGCCCGCGGGGAGGCCGGCTCCACGCCGTCCATCGCCTGGTTCAGGGATCCGGCCGGAAACGTCCTGTCGCTCGTGGACGAGTAGTCCCGGGGCGAGGTGCCGCGGGGCGAGGTGCCGCAGGGCTTGCGGAAGGCCGCGTGAGCGCCCCGGCCGCGGCCCCGACGTGGCCGGTACGCTCCCCGGCGGGCCGAGTGTGCACCCATCGGGCTGTGTCCCGGGCGGGGGTTTGCGGCAGGAGCGCACCGGCACGGGATGATGGGCGCATGAGCGAGTACCGATCCACCCTCGACAGCACCGGCCCGGCGTCCCTCCCGCGCGAGCCGCGCACGCCCGCCTACCGGCACAAACTCCGCTACGAGAACCACGACACGGCGCTCGACTCGCAGGACACCCCCACCCAGCAGTGGAGCGGTCGGCTGCCCACCGGCAAGACCACGGTGACATGCCTGTGCGGCCTGGACACGGGTGCGGTCCCGAGCGACGAGGCACGCCTCGTGTACGAGGAGCACCGCAACCTGATCCGCGACGAGATCGCCACCAACCCGCAGGGCTGAACACCGCCGGCGAACCCGGCCCGGCCGGTGCCTCCGCCGCGCCCACGGACGGCTGACCACCGGGGCCCCGTACCGGATGGCGGGAAGCGGCGCGGCGGGAAGCGGCGCGGTACCGCACGGGGCGGTACGGCCGTACGACGCGGCTCGGCACGGCCCGTACGGCGCGACTCGGCACGGCCCGGTACGGCAGCGCGGGCCGCCGGGCACCGGCTCTGGCCGATCGGGTGACGTCCGGGCGCGGTCGAACGCGTGTCGTGGTCTGCGTGGCTAGCGTGGACGAGCGCATCTCGTCCCCGTCCCCGAGCCCCCGCGGAGCAGGCCCATGACCACCACCCCCCTCGCGTCACTGACCGGGAACTACACCCTCGACCCGGCTCACAGCCAGATCGGCTTCGTGGCCCGGCACGCCATGGTCACCAAGGTGCGCGGCGCGTTCAACGAGTTCGAGGGGAGCGGGTACTTCGACGGTGAGGACCCCTCGAAGTCCACCGCCAAGATCACCATCAAGACCGCGAGCATCGACACACGCAACGAGCAGCGCGATGGCCACCTGCGCACCAACGACTTCCTGGACGCGCCGACCTTCCCCGAGATCACCTTCGTGTCCACCGGCGTGCAGCGGCTCGGCGACAACGACTTCCGGCTGACCGGCGATCTCACCGTCAAGGACGTCACCCGTCCGCTCGGCATCGACTTCGAGTTCCAGGGCAGCGCGACGGACCCGTACGGCAACCTGCGCGTCGGCTTCGAGGGCTCGGCCGCGATCAGCCGCAAGGACTACGGCATCACCTGGAACGCCGCCCTGGAGGGCGGCGGCGTCCTGGTCGGGGACAAGGTGGTCCTGGAGTTCGAGGTGTCGGCGATCCGGCAGCCCTGACCCGCCGGACCCGGGACGCCCCTGGACGCCCCGGCCACAACACCCCCTGGGCGTCGACCGGCACGTTCCGGGTCCGTCGTCCGCTCCGCCGAACCGGGCGGGCCCGTGGCGAAGAGCCCCGTCCCCCGGACGTCCGCCGCTCGCGGCGGGCCACGTCCTCGAAGCGTCCGATGGGTCCGTCCGGGCCGGTGGCCCGGGCCGGCGACGCAGCCATCGGCGGGGTCGGCGCGGGGTGGGCACCTCCCCCGGGTCGGCGGCCGCCCCTCGCGGGAGCACCGGGCCCCGCGGCCCCGCCGTGTCCACCCCTCGGAGCGCAGCTCGGGGAGGAGACGGGCGCGCGGCCAGGCGCGTCCCTTGGCACGAACGGATCGGCTGTTCCCGGCTGTCACGACCGGGCGTACCGCGACCGCCGGCCCGCGTACCACAGGCCAGTCAGCGCCCGGCGTTACCGGGCCTGTCCGCCGTGCTCGTCGGCACCGGCGCCGTCGGCCTGGTCGCCGCCA
>NZ_JBEOXU010000296.1:0-2765 GCF_040296725.1 Streptomyces sp. NPDC002044 | reverse complement strand
GGCCCCGGGGGGCCCGGGGGCGGGGGGGCCCCGCGCGCCAGGGGCGGGGGCCCTCCGGGATCAGAGGCGCGCGGCGCGCGCGAGGGCGCCCAGGTCGACGAACTTGAAGTTCGTGTCGGTGCGCACCTCACTGTCCGGTCCGGGGGCCGCGGGGGTGTTGGAGCCGTCCTGGACGACCAGCAGGCCGCGCGGGAACCTCGTCCCCAGTGGTGCGCTGGTGACGGCGGCGCCGTCGCTCTCCTCGGAGCCGTCGGGCGCCCCGGGCTTCGCGGACGCGGTGACGCGGAAGCCGCGGACGAACGCGTCGCCCCGGTCCCGGTCGAAGGCGGCGAAGGTGTCGTCGCCCTGGCTCGACGCGAGCAGGTAGCCGCCACGCCCGGGGTGGCGCGGGTCGCGCCAGAGGGTGAGGCCCTCCACGTCCGCGCTGATGTGGCGCCCGCCGAAGCCGGGGTCGGTGCCCGCGTCGCACTCCTCGGTGTCCGGGTTCCAGGTGCCGGGGACCCCGTACGAGCGGACCTTCTCGATCAGCCGGGCCGGGGAGCGCAGGCCGGCGTCGAGCTTCCAGATGCCGACGTCCTCCTGGCCCGCGTACAGGTCGCCGGTGTCGGGGTCGACGACCATGCCCTCGACCTGGGGGAGCTCACCGGGTTCGCCGCACGGTGACCACCGCGTGCCGTCGGGCAGGGTGAACGCGGAGGGCAGCGAGACGGTGCGGACCGTGCGGTAGCCGACCGTGCCCCGGGCGTTCGGCGTGAGCTCGGCGAGCGCGAGGGCGGTGGCGTTGCGCCGGCTGGCGACCGCGTACGCGCGACCCGTACGGCGGTCGGTGTAGGCGGCGAGGCCGTAGGCGGTGCGCTGGTCGTTGACCTCGTCCTGGCCGGTGGAGAACACGTGCGGGGCGGCCGTCGCGTCCGTGACGTCGACCAGGGGTCCGGCGGTCCGCCCGGGGTCGATCCGGTAGACACGCAGCTGGTCTCGGCCCCGGTCGGACACGACGGCCACGTCGTGGCGCCCGTCGGGGAAGCGGAGACCGGTGATCAGGTCGACGTTGTTGAAGCGCCCGGGCTTGTCGCCCTCGCGCGGCGGTGGCGGGGCGGGCAGGGACTGCACCTGGCGGCCGTCCAGGTCGTACACGCGCAGGCCGCCCTCCTTGGCGGTGGCGATCACCAGGCTGCGGTCGGGGTCGTGCGCGTTGCGCCAGATCGCCGGGTCGTCCGCGTTCGCGTTGCCGCCCGCCTCGTCGTCGAAGAGGGACGGGGTCTCCACGGTGGCGGACACCCCGGGCAGCGACGGCGCGGCCGCGCGGTCCGTACGGGCCTGGGCCGGCCCGGCGCTCACGGTGAGGGCCGCGATCAGCGCCGCGGCGGTGATCGTCGTCTTCCTGCCCGGGGTCACGCTCATGTTGCCTCCTGCTCGTGGGACGGACTCAGGGGCCTCGGGGCCGGCCGCGCGCCCGGGACGGGGAAGCGGCCGTACGTCCAAGGATCGCGGCCACTCTGGGCTACCCGCGGGTAGCCGCCACGAAGCGGACGTGACGCCGGGATGGCCGGCGGATGAACCGCGCCGGACGCCATACGGGAGCACCGGGCGGGAGCGCCGGGCCGGGAACGCCGGGCGAGAGCACTGGGCGGGAATTCCAGCCACCCTTTCCGGTCGGCTTTAGGACAGAATTCAACTTGACCGTTAGTACGGAAGGGATCTCCCGCGGGGGTCCAATTCGTTTACAGGTGAACATTTTTGACGAACCGGCAGTAACTACGTGGAACGCCCGAGTTACGGAGAAGTGAGAAAGGCGCGTCCGAACCTCAATCTGTGTCCTGTGGCTCGACTTCCGCAAGATCCCTTATGTATGGTTCCCCTCATTCACCGCCCAACGGGGGACGGGGAGCGGTTGCAGGCCGGGTGCGGATTCATTCCGTTTCCACGCCCGCACGGAGCCGGCCGATCGCTGCCCCCGCCACTCTCCCCATGGGGGGAAATACATGCAGCGACTCGGGGGATCCACCATCCGGTTCCAGCTATTGGGGCCGTTAAGCATTGCGCACGGCCCGGAAACGGCAGTTCTCAAACCGTCCAAGCCCACCAGCCTGCTGGCCGCGCTCCTTCTGCATCCCGACGCCGTCGTATCGACTTCCTATCTGGTGCGGGCCGTGTGGGACGAGGAGCCGCCCGCCACCGCCCGTGCCGCCTTGCAGACCTGCGTACTGCGACTGCGCCGGCTGTTCGCCGAGTACGGGATATCCGCGACCACCATCGAATCCGTTCCGGGCGGTTACCGGATGCACAACACCACCGAAACCCTCGATCTCGTCCTCTTCCGCAGCCTGGCCTTCGAGGCGGCCTCCGCCCGCGAGCCGGGCGAGGAGCTGTACCGGCTGCGCGAGGCGCTGTCCCTGTGGAACGGACAGCCGCTGGCCAACGTGGCCTCGCGGATGCTCCAGTCACACGCGGTGGCGGCGCTGGAACAGGAGCGGCTGCGCGTCCTGGAGCGGGTCTGCGACCTCGAACTCGCCGCCGGGAACTGCCATCAGGTCCTGGTCGACCTCTACGAGAGCGCGCGCCGGCATCCGGTGCGCGAGCGGTTCACCGAACAGTTCATCGAAGCGCTCTACCGCACCGGGAGGCAGACCGAGGCGCTCTCCGAGTACCGCACGGTCCGCGACCGGCTCCGCGACGAGCTGGGCATCGACCCGGGACCCGGGCTGCGCCGGCTGGAGCTCGCGATCCTGCGGGCCGAGGAGCTGGGGTCCCGGCAGCGGCCGGGC
>NZ_JBEOXU010000295.1:0-2838 GCF_040296725.1 Streptomyces sp. NPDC002044 | reverse complement strand
GCCCCCGCGGCGGCGGCCCCCGCCGCCCCCGCCCCGGGAGCTCACCCCGCCCACCCCCGCGCCGGAACGGTCGCCGTCCGCGACCCCGTCACCGTCGGCCGGGACCGCGGAGCCGGCCGAGCCCACCGCGGCCCCCGGGCCGGACGCGACGCCGTCGTACCCGGCCCCGCGGGCGACCCCGTCCGTGACCCCGTCCGTGACCCCGACGCCCCGGGCGGGGAAACCGTCACCAGCCCCCTCGGCCTCGTCGCCGCAGCCGCCGGGCGGGCCGAGCCCGTCCCGGCAGCCGTCCTCGCCGGCCCCCTCGGCCGGCTCGGGGGCCGCGCCGTCGTCAACAGGGCAGCGCTGACGGGGCCGTCCGCTCGTGTTCAGTGCCCCCGGGGCGCTGCGGGGACGGTGTTCTCCACCGCCGTGACCAGCGGGGCCAGCTGCGGGTCGAGCGCGGCCTCGTCCAGGGCCTCGCGCAGGGCGCCGTCGTTCGTGGGGCGGGCCGCGGCGAGGAGGTCCAGGCCCGCCCCGCTCACGTCCGTGTAGATGCCGCGCCGGTCCGTGTCGCAGATGTAGCGGTTCAGCAGGCCGCGGTCCTCCAGCCTGCTGACCAGGCGCGTCGTCGCGCTCTGGCTGAGGACCACCGAGTCCGCGACCTGGTGCATCCGCAGGTGCCCGCCCGGTCCGCTGTGCTGGCGGCTGAGGACGTCCAGCAGCGAGTACTCGCGCACGCTGAGCCCGTGCCCCGCCTGGAGCGCCCGCTCGATGTGCGCCTCGATCCGCCCGTGCAGGAGGGAGAGGGCGCACCAGCCCTGGGAGAGGGCGGTGAGCGCGCTGTCCGTGGCCGTCATGGGCTCCTCCAACTGCGGGTGCGGTGTTCCGGTGTTCCGGTGCTGCGATCTCGGTGCCGCGGTGCGTCCGCGCGGGGCGCGGCGGCACGCGTACCACCAGGATAGGCCACTCGCGCAATATCCCGCGCTTGCAAATATCCCGCGTCTGCAATTAATGTGGACGCACGTAAGCAGCGACAGCACATACATGTCGCCCTCGGCGGCCGCGCGCCGCACCCCGCACCACCACCTCCCTGAAGGGCACCTCCCCTCATGCCTCTCGCACTCCTCGCCCTCGCCATCGGGGCCTTCGGGATCGGCACCACCGAATTCGTGATCATGGGCCTGCTCCCCGAGGTCGCCGGTGACTACGGCGTCTCGATCCCCACGGCGGGCTTCCTGGTCACCGGCTACGCCCTCGGCGTGGTCCTCGGCGCGCCGCTGATGACGGTCCTCGGCACCCGCATCCCCCGCAAGCGGATGCTGATGCTGCTCATGGGCCTGTTCATCGCGGGCAACGTGCTCTCCGCGCTCGCCCCCGCCTTCGGCGTCATGCTGGCCGGCCGCGTCGTCGCCTCCCTCGCCCACGGTGCCTTCTTCGGCATCGGCGCGGTCGTCGCCGCCGAGCTCGTCGCGCCCGAGAAGAAGGCCGGCGCCATCGCGATGATGTTCACCGGCCTCACCGTCGCCAACGTGGTCGGCGTGCCCCTCGGCACCCTCGTCGGGCAGACCCTCGGCTGGCGCGTCACCTTCCTGATCGTCGCCGGACTCGGCGTCCTCGGCCTGCTCGGCATCGCCAAGCTGGTGCCCGATCTGCCCCGGCCCGCCGGCGGCGTCCGCATCCGCAGCGAGCTGGCCGCCTTCCGCAACGTTCAGGTGCTGCTCGCGATGGCGATGACCGTCCTCGGCTTCGGCGGCGTCTTCGCCGCGATCACCTACATCACTCCGATGATGACCAACGTCGCCGGTTTCGCCGACACGTCCGTCACCTGGCTGCTCGTCCTCTTCGGCCTCGGGATGGTCGCCGGCAACCTCATCGGCGGCCGGTTCGCCGACCGCGCCCTGATGCCCCTGCTGTACGTGTCCCTCGGCGCCCTCGCCGTCACGCTGGCGGTGTTCACCCTGACCGCCCACAGCAAGGCCGGCGCGGCCGTCACCGTCGTGCTCATCGGCGCCCTCGGCTTCGCCACCGTCCCGCCGCTGCAGAAGCGGGTGCTCGACCAGGCCGCCGGCGCGCCCACCCTCGCCTCCGCCGTCAACATCGGCGCCTTCAACCTAGGCAACGCCCTCGCCGCCTGGCTCGGCGGGCTCGTGATCGCCGCCGGCCTCGGCTGGACCGCCCCGAACTGGGTCGGCGCGGCCCTGGCCGCCTCCGCCCTCGTACTCGCCCTCGTCTCGGGCGCACTGGAGCGCCGTACGGCCGCCCGCCCGCTCGGCGGCGCCCCGGCCGGCGCGGACGGGGCCGTGGCCGCCGGGGCCGCCGCGCCCGTACCCGCCCACCACTGACACTTCCGGAACCCCACCCCGTACCGAAGCCGAAGCCCCGTACCAAGGAGCACGCACCATGTCCCTCACCACCACCGCCCGCACCGCCGTCGCCCCGCTGACCACCGAGGACGCCGAGCTGCTCGTCGCCGCCGCCCGCGCCGCCGCCGACGCGGCCGGGGTCACCGTCAGCGTCAGCGTCCTGGACGCGGGCGGCCACCCGCTGGCCTTCCGCCGCGACGACCGCGCCGTCCTGATCTCCGGCGAGACCAGCACCCGCAAGGCATTCACGGCACTCCAGCTCGACGCGCCGACCGCCGACCTGGTCGACGCCGTCCGTCCCGACGGCCTCTTCCACACCCTGCCGACCGCCCTCGACCGGCCGCTCCTCTTCCTCGCCGGCGGGCTGCCCGTCCACCGCGACGGCCGCCTCATCGGCGCCATCGGCGTCGGCGGCGGGTACTTCCCGTTCTCGATCTTCGCCCGCAGGTCGGCGGCAATCCGCTCGGTCTTGCCCGGCTCCTTCTTGGCCACG
>NZ_JBEOXU010000294.1:0-2846 GCF_040296725.1 Streptomyces sp. NPDC002044 | reverse complement strand
AAACACGTCCACCAGCCGGGCCAGCTTCGACAGACCGGTGATCTTGCCGTCAACGGACGGAATGTACCCAACATGGGCTCCCCGCGCCCGGGACACCGCGGCCGTCCTTCCGACCAGCCGATGAGGTACCCATGCCGAGGACCGAACCGCAGCGTGACGACATTCGACCGTGCCGGATCCAACGGATCCGCCGGATCCGGCGGCCGCGGCACGCACTCGCGGCGATCGCCGCGGTCTGCGCCACCCTGCTGAGCGCCGGCTGCTCCGGTGCCTCGGCCGCGCACCCCGTGGCCGGGCACGGTTCGGCCCACCCGGCGGCGAAGGCCGGGCCGGGGGGCGGCGACGCCTCCCCGTCCGCCGGCACCGCCGCCGCCCCCACCACCACGATCGAGGAGATCGCCGCCGCCATCGGCTGCGCTGCCGAAGTCAGCGTGCAGGCGGAGGAGTTGCGCCAGGGCGGCTGCGAGAGCGCTCAAGGCCCGTACCGCATCGCCACCTTCGCCGCCGAGCAGGGACTGCGCTCCTGGCTGACGGAGGCCCAGGCGTACGGCGGCCTCTACCTGGTCGGCGACCGGTGGGTGGTCACCGCGCAGTCGGCGGACGCCCTGGGCGGCCTGCGCGGACGGATCGGCGGCTCCCTCGAGAACGGCGCCGACCACACGGGGCACTGACACGCCGCGGGACCTCGTACAACAAGCGCGGCGTGTCGGCCAGTTGTCCGGATTTCAGCTCATTCGCGAGGCGCACAGGGACCGACCCTTCGGGATGATTCGGCCCCGGCGATGGATGCAACAAGGTGGACGGGTAAGCGAACGCGTCGAATCCACCGACTCCGAGGAACCGCCCGTGCGTCTGAAACGCCTCGCACCGCTGCTCACCACCGCCGCTCTCATCGCCACCGCGCTTCCCCTGCTGGGCGCGACCCAGGCCGCCGCCGCACCGGAGGCTGCGTACCTCAGGCAGAAGCCCGCCTGGCACCGCTGTGCCGAGGACCAGCCGGCCTCGCATGAGTGCGCCACCCTGAAGGTCCCGCTCGACTACCGGCGCCCCGAGGGGCGCACGATCGACCTCGCGATATCCCGCCTGAAGACCGGGAACCCCGCCAAGCGGCACGGCGTCATGCTGTTCAACCCCGGCGGACCGGGCGGCAGCGGGCTCTCCGACCCGGTGATGATGAACGAGCTGATGCCGAAGGACGTACGGGAGCAGTACGACCTCATCGGCTTCGACCCGCGCGGCGTCGGCCGGAGCAGCCCCGTCACCTGTGGGCTGACCCCGGCCGAGGAGGCCATCGACCGGCCGTACCGGCCCGAGACCTACGCGGCCGACGTGGCCTGGGCCCGTACCGTCGCGGAGAAGTGCCGCGAGAAGTCCGGCGACGTGATCCCGTACATCACCACCCGCAACACGGCGCGCGACATGGACACGATCCGCGCGGTGCTGGGCGAGCGGAAGATCTCGTACGTGGGCTACTCGTACGGGACGTACCTCGGCGCGGTGTACTCGCAGATGTTCCCGCAGCGCACCGACCGTTTCGTCCTGGACAGCGGGGTGGACCCGCAGCGCATCTGGCGCGGCATGTTCCAGGTGTGGGCGACCGAGGCAGAACCCGCGTACGAGCGGTGGACGCGGTGGGCCGCCGAGCGCTCCGCCCAGTACGGGCTCGGGGCGACGCCCGGGGCGGTGTCGGAGACGTTCTGGGGTCTGGTGGCGCGCGCGGACCGGGAGCCGATCGACTACTTCGGCACGAAGATCACGGGCGCCGACATCCGGGCCGCGCGGGCCGTCTTCTTCTACCCGGCGCAAGCCTCGGCCCTCGTCCAGCAGATCAAGGCCGCGGCCGAGGGCACCCCCGCGCCCGGGGGCGAGGCCGCGCCGGACCTGAGGAAGCTGATCGCCGGCGGGCGGGCCGCCGACCCGCAGCCGGCCACGGACAACGGCACCGCCGTCCTGTGGTCGGTTCTGTGCGGGGACACCGGCGCCTGGCCCCGCTACACCGAGCAGTACGCGCGGGACGCGGCGAAGGACAAGGCGAAGTACCCGCTGTACGGGGACATGGCGTCCAACATCAAGCCGTGTGCCTTCTGGGACCGGCCGGTCGAGTCGGCCACGCCGATGAACAAGCGGGCCGATGTCCTGACCGTGCAGAACGAGTGGGACTCGCAGACACCGCTCTCCAGCGGCCAGGGCCTGCACCGCGCGCTCAAGGGTTCCCGCATGGTGCTGGCGGCCGGGGGCGAGGGTCACGCCGTGTACCTCATCGACCCGGCCTCCTGCGTCAACCCGGTGGTCAACGCCTACCTGACCACCGGACGGCTGCCCGCCGAGGACGTGACCTGCCAGAGCCCGCCGACCGACCCGGGGCAGCGGCTGTCCCGGAGCCCGGCGAAGCAGTTGCCGTTCCCGGCCGGGCCCGGGCGGTTCTGACCGGCCGAGCGGTCGGCACACCGCGAAGGGCTCCGGACTGGGCGCCCCTGCGGCCGTGCCCGAGCACGCGCCGTCGGCGGACCGAACGCAGCATGGGCAGAATGGTCCAGACCAACTACGGTGGGCGGCCGTAGGTTTCACCACATCCCCGAGGTGGATCATGATCACGCGTCGCTCGACCCTGCTCGTCGCCGGCTCGGCCGCCGGCGGCCTGCTCCTGCCCGCCACGGCCGCCTCCGCTGCGGCGTCCGCCACACCAGCCGCGGCAGGCAGGGGCGTTCACCTTCCCCTGCCGGGGGGCACCCGCCCCCCCGCCGGGGGGGCCAACCCCCCCCCCCACCACCCCCCCGGGGGCGCCCCACCCAGAGCCCCCAGCTAGGACGACACGGCGGGAAGGTAAAACAGGAGGGAAATGATTG
>NZ_JBEOXU010000293.1:0-2985 GCF_040296725.1 Streptomyces sp. NPDC002044 | reverse complement strand
GGCGAGGGCTTCGCGGGGGGAGATGCCGAAGAGGGTGGGGTCGAACTCCGCGGCGTCGTGGAGGAAACCACCCTCACGGCAATACGTGGTACCGGGAACGTCCGGGTCGTCGCTGAAGAGGTCCGACAGCGGCCAACCGCGGTTCTCCGGGAAGAAGGAGACGGCGTCGACGCCGGAGGACACCAAGCTCCACAGTTCCTCTGGTGTCGTCACTCCGCCGGGGTAGCGGCACGCCATCGCCACGATCGCGATGGGCTCGCGGTCACGGCTCTCCATCGTCGCGAGCTGTTCCTGTGTCCGCTGAAGATCCGTCGTGACGCGCTTGAGGTAGGTGAAGAGCTTCTCTTCCTGCGTCATGCATTACCACCTGTGGTTCGGTCGCTGTGGGAGGGAACAGTCGGGGCTTCAGAGGTTCTGGTCGATGAAGGCCATGAGTTCCTCTGGTGTTTTGGCGTCGCTCGGGTCATCCTCGTCCCGGTCCCCGCCGGCACCCTGGCGTCGGCCCCATGCGGTGAGGAGGCTGGTGAGCCGCTGGGATACGAAGGCGGCGTCCGTGTCCTCGGGTGGGGAAGCGAGGGCCGCCTCCAGACGGTCGATCTCCTCGATCAGGGAAGCCCGAGCACCGGGCAGCTGCCCGTCGAGGTGAGCGGCGAGCGCCTCCGACGAGGGATGGTCGAACACGAGCGTGGCCGGCAGGACCAGTCCGGTGAGCGTGCTGAGCCTGCCCCTCAGCTCGACGGCGGTGAGGGAATCGAAGCCCAAGTCGGTGAGTCCCCTGCCGGGGTCGAGAGCCGAGGGGGTTGCGTGACCCAGGATCGCCGCGACCTCTTCGAGTACCACGTCGAGAAGGGCGGATCGGCGTTTCGCACCGCTCATACGGCTGATCCGATCCCGCAACGACACTGGTGCGGCGGGCGCCGCGATGGCGGGCAGGAAGCCGTGTAGTACTGACGGGACGGTGTCCTTCGACCGCAAAGCCGCCTTGTTGACGAGTAGCGGAAGCACCAGTGCCTCGCTGGAGTCCAGCGCCGCGTCGAACATCGCGAGTCCTTGAGCCGCACCGATCGGCAGCACTCCTGTCCGTGCGAGGCGGCGCCGGTCGGCTTCGCTCAGCTCGCCGGCCATGCCCTCAGCGAGGTCCCACAGCCCCCACGCCAGCGACAGCGCGTGCTGGCCCTGGCCCCGTCGCAGCTCGGCCAGCGCGTCAAGGAACGCGTTCGCCGCCGCGTAGTTGGCCTGTCCGGCCGAGCCAAGCGTGCCGGCGGCCGAGGAGAACAGGACGAAAGCGTCGAGGTCCTTCGTCAGCTCGTGCAGGTGCCACGCCGCGTCCGCCTTCGGCGCGAAGACCGTTTCGAGATGACGGGCGGACTGCCCCGCGAGCGTCGCGTCGTCCACGACACCCGCGCAGTGCACGACGGCCGACGGCGGCGTCGAGACGAGGACGTCGGCGAGTGCCTGCCGGTCCGAGACGTCACACGCGGCGAACCGGACAGTGGCTCCGAACTCGCGCAGTCGGGCCGCCAGTTCCGTCGCGCCCGGCGCGGATTCTCCCCGGCGGCTCACCAGCAGCAGTTCCCGTACGCCGCACGACTCCACGAGGTGCCGGGCGACCAGGCGGCCCAACGCGCCGGAGGCTCCCGTCACCAGCACCGGCCCGTCGCCCCACCGGACGGAGGTGTCCGAGGTCTGCGCCGCACGCACCAGACGCGGGACGCATGGCGCTCCGTCCCGGAACGCCACCTGCGGCTCCCCGCAACCGATGGCGGAGGCGAGGTTCGCGGGCTCGGCGTTGTCGACGAGCACGACGTGGCCCGGATGCTCAGCCTGAACGGAGCGCACCAGCCCCCACACCGCTGCACCCGACAGCCGCAGCGAGGGGTCCTCGGAGGTCGTCGCGCCCTCGGTGACGACCGCGACCCGGGTCTGCCGGGCCAGCGCGTCGCGCACGGACACGAGGACGCGTTCCGCGGTCTTGCGTGCCGACTCGGCGAGATCGCCGTCCGTCGGTGAGTCTGGACGGACCCGCAGCACCACGACATCGGCCGGCACCTCCTGCGCGGAGGGGAGGGTGACAGGCTGCCAGTCAAGGCGGAGCAGGGGGCTCGCGACCGGGCGCACGTGCTCGCCGGACACCGGACGTGCCGCGATCGAGGCCACCGAGGCGACCGGCGTGCCGAAGGTGTCCGCCAACTGAAGCGACCATTCGTCAGCGCCGCGTCGAGCGAGCCGTACACGGAGTTCTCCGCTGGCGGGGCCGAACAGGGATATGCCGGTCCACGAGAACGGCAGCACCGACGCGTCCGAGCCGGCCACGGCCCTGGTCGCGTGAAGTGCGGAGTCCAGCAACGCGGGGTGCAGGAGGAAATCGCCCGTCGTGTCCAGCTCGATGACGGCGTACACCTCGTCGCCGCTCACCCATGCCTCACGCAGCCCGCGGAACGCGGGACCGTACGCGATACCAGACTCCGCCATCTGATCGTAGAAGTCCGCCAAGTCGACCGGGACGGCCTCCGGGGGCCACGGCATCGGCTCGGAAACCGGGGCCTGCGCCGAGAGCACCCCGGCCGCATGCCTCGCCCACGGATCGTCGGCCCCTTCCGCCCGGGAGTACACGCTGAACGCGCGCCGCCCCTCCTCCGGCTCCTCCAGCTCGACCCGTACCTGAGCTGTCTGAACCTCGGACAGCACCAGAGGGGATTCCAGGATCAGTTCGGCGATGTGGGGGTGGCCGGTCTGCTGTCCGGCGTGCAGCGCGAGCTCGACGAAACCGGCGCCGGGGAACAGGACCGCGCCGTGCACGGTGTGGTCAGCGAGCCATGGCTGGGTACGCGGCGACACGCTGCCGGTCAACACGACTCGGTCGGACGAGGCGAAGGTCAACGATGCCGGCAGCAGTGGGTGGTGTGTGGTGTCGAGTCCGGTGGTGTTGGTGGGGTGGGTGGTTGGGGGGTTGTCGAGCCAGTAGTGGTGGTGTTGGAAGGGGTA
>NZ_JBEOXU010000292.1:0-3004 GCF_040296725.1 Streptomyces sp. NPDC002044 | reverse complement strand
CCCCGGACGGGGCGGCCCACCGCCGTGCCGTGGCTCGCGTCTCGCGCCGAACGCCGCATCCCCGTCCGGTGCCGCGGCCCCCGGACCGGCTCACATGGGATCCATGGTTCCGCTGCCGGGCCCATTGACCCGCTCGCTCACCTCCCGGATCCGCAGGGCCTTGCGCATGAGCCGGTCGTGCTCCGCCGGTTCGGTGGCGTGCGCCGCGGCCTGCTCCAGCTCCTGGGCCTTGTCGCGCATCCGACGGGCGTTCTCGTCCGTTCCGCTGGTGGCGTCCATCGAGTCCTCCTGGGATGTCGGGTCGGGGTCCGGAACGGTCAGTGCTCCTCACCGGGTGGAGGGGTACAGGCGATGCACTCCGCGTCGATCTGGTCGGCGAGCCGGTTGAGCACCCCGGTCATGGCGAGCACGGTCTGGGGATCGGCATCCGTCTCCTCGGCATCCGTCGCGTCCAGCCAGTCGGCCGCGACCCGGCGCAGCAGCGCCGTCACCTGCTCGGCCGGTATGAGGAGGACGCCCTCTTCCGTGGGGATCAGGGGGATGGGGATCTGGATCATGTAGCCGCCGCCTCTCGCCGAGGTGTCGGGTGCGCACCGTTCGTCCGCCCCTCTCCTGGAGCGGGTACCCGGGCAGGGGGACGGCAACCCGGAGAGCGCCCGAACGGGGCCCCGGGCCGCCGCGGCGCGGGAAACGACGCACCGCGGGCCGCTCGCCGCACGGTACGGGGCACGACACGACGCATTGGTTGGACCGAGTCGTATGAAAAAGGATATCCGGGGTACGGGTCAGCTTGCCGGAGTGGTTGTCGTGACGCAGCAGGGAATCATGTTGTTGCCTCCAAGGATCGGCGGCCACTCCGGTCCGCCCGGAGCGGCCGTGGTGTGCGGTTCCGTTCCCGGGGCAGGCGGTCCAAGGGCGGACGTTCTGCGACCGGAGGAGTTGTTTCACGTGACCGAGCACGGATGGAGCTACGCGGCGACCTCGGGGCACCTGGCCGGCGCCGATCTGACCGGGTACAGGGTCGAGGCGACCGACGGCGGCATCGGCAAGGTGGACAAGCACTCCGACGAGGCCGGTGAGGCATATCTGGTGGTGGACACCGGCGTGTGGATCCTCGGGAAGGAGGTGCTCCTGCCGGCGGGCACCGTGACCCGTGTCGACCTGGAGGAGGAGAAGGTCTACGTGAACATGACCAAGGACCAGATCAAGGACGCTCCGGAGTTCCACCGGGAAGCCCATCTCGCGGACCCCGAGTACCACGACCAGATCGGTACCTACTACGGCATCGGCGGCTCGTTCGGCAGCCACCGCGCCTGACGGGCACGGCCGGGCGCGGCCGGGCCGCGCGTCAGCCGCCGGCCACGGGGCGTGAGCGCGGCAGCCGTGCCTCACGGACTCTCGCCCGCACCGGGGCTACCGTGGACGGGACCTGTCCCACCCGAGCGGCAGATGAGGCTGGCAGCTGTGTCCACGTCGAGCCATGAGGTCTCCGGAGCCCCCTGCTGGGTCAGCCTGATGACCCCGGACCTTGATTCCGCACAGCGGTTCTACGGCGCTGTGCTGGGCTGGGAGTTCCGCCCCACCGATCTCGGAGACGGCTTCACCGTCGCCTTCCGCGACGGGGCCCCCGTCGCCGGCCTCAGCGCGCTGGCCCAGCGGCTGAGCCTGTCGGCCGTCTGGACCCCGTACTTCGCCGTCGACGACGCCGATGTCACCGCCGCGCGGATCCGGGAACGCGGTGCCACCACGGCCGTCGGCCCGCTCGCCTTCGGCACCGGCCGGGCCGCCGTCGCGGCGGATCCGGCCGGCGCCGTCTTCGGGTTCTGGGAGGGAGAGGTGATCCCGGACTGGTCGGTGGGCCGCGGCACGGCTCCGGCCTGGCTTGAACTGCGTACGCGGGACGCCTTCGCGGCCGCCATCTTCTACGGCGAGGTCCTCGACTGGGCGGGCGAGCAGCCAGGCTGTTGCTCGGTCTCCTACGAACACGACCACGTCGTGCTCCGCCACGGCCGCGACACCGTGGCCCGCATCAGCGGCGGCGCGCTCGAAGCGGACCCCGACCCGCTCGTGCGCCCGCGCTGGCACGTCCACTTCCGCGTCCCGGACCTGGAGACGACGGTGGAGGCGGCCCTCGGGAGCGGCGGGCGGACCGCGTCGCCGGTGCGGACGACCAGCGACGCCCGGTCGGTCGTCCTCGCCGACGCCGAAGGCGCGCTCTTCACCGTGGTGGCCCCGCACCGCCCTCCCGCCTGACCGCGGGACCGGCGCCGCGCCGGGCCCTCACGTGCGGGAACGGCCGAAGAACTCCACCTCCGCCACCGCCACCTGCCGGTCCGGGCCGCTGCCGTACGCCGACCGCAGCACGAGCCGTACGGAAACCGTGTCCCGGCCCCGGACGTCGACGCGCTGGACGCCTCCGTCGTCGAGGGTCCTGTGGACGGTCCGGGCACGGCCTGCCGAGTCGGTCACGATCAGGTCGACCTCCTGCGGCCGGGCCTGGTCGGCGGCCTGGCCGGGTCGCTTGGAGGTGCCCGGCGTGAGGAGCACGGCGAGGAGGCCCACGGGCTGGGCGAAGTCCGCCTGGAGGTGCTGGCCGTTGGAATCGCCCGCGTACCCCGTGCCCCACCAGGTGTTGGAGTAGCTGTCGAAGGCCGCCTCCGGGCCGTGGCCCGCGGCGGAGTGGGAGGCGCTCCAGGCGGTGGGGCGGACCGCGACCCGCTTGGCGAAGTGGTCCTGGACCGCGCGGGCGGCCGGCGGGCCCCCGATCAGGCCGCCGACGGCCACCAGGACGACCACGGCCACCACGACGGCCCGCACGATCCACTGCCGCCGCTCCCGCCGCAGGGCCGGACGCTGCCCCGCGAAGGGCCCGTGCGCCGACTCCTCGCGCCGGGTGCCCAGCGGCGCGGCGCAGGAGCGGCAGAAGGCCCGGGCCGGGGCGTTCGCCCGGCCGCAGTCCGGGCACGGCGGCCCCTGCTGCCCCGCGGCCGGCCGCGGGGTGCGT
>NZ_JBEOXU010000291.1:0-3047 GCF_040296725.1 Streptomyces sp. NPDC002044 | reverse complement strand
CCGCCGCCTCGCGGGCCGCGGCGAGCCGGGCCCGGCGCTCCGCGATGCCGGCCCGTTCCGCCTCGCTGAGCAGGGGGTGCGCGGAGGGCGGCCCGCCGGGGTCGGCCGCGGCCCGCGCCAGGGCCCGTACGAACACGTCCAGCAGCAGCCGCGCGGTCTCCCGGTCGAACAGGTCCGCCGCGTACTGCCACCACACCTCCAGCCCGCCGCCGGGCACGGCCACGCACGAGGCGCTCAGATCGAACTTGGCGGCCTCCAGGCCGGTTTCGGCGAAGCGTCCGGTGAGCCCGCCGCCGAGCGCGACGGCCCCGCCGCCCTCCTGCTCCTCGGCGGTCAGCATCACCTGGAAGAACGGGTTGACGGCGAGCGCGCGCTCCGGGGCCAGGTGCTCCACCAGCAGGTCGAACGGCAGCTCCTGGTGGGCGTACGCGGCCAGGTCGGCGTCCCGGGCCCGGTCCACCAGTTCCGCGTACGGGGCGTCGCCTGAGACGTCCGTGCGCAGCACCAGGGTGTTCACGAAGAAGCCGACCAGGCCGTCCAGTGCCTCGTCCCCGCGTCCCGCGACCGGGGTGCCGATCGCGATGTCCGTTCCGGCGCCGACGGCGTCCAGCGCCTGCGCCAGGGCCGGCTGGAGCACCATCAGCAGGCTGGCGCCGCGCTCCTCGCCGAGCGCGGCGAGCCGTCCGAACGCGTCCGCGTCCAGCGTGGCGGTCAGGCTCTCGCCCCGCCCGGTCGGCTCGGCGGGCCGCGGCCGGTCGGTGGGCAGGTCCAGTACGGTCGGCATCCCCTCCAGGGCCGCCCGCCAGTGGCCGAGCGGGACGTCCGGCCGTTCCAGCAGCTCGTGCTGCCACAGGGTGTAGTCGGCGTACTGGACCGGCAGCGGCTCCCAGCCGGGTGCGCCGCCGGCCAGCCGGGCCGCGTACGCCTCGCCCAGGTCGCGCAGCAGCGGGCCCACCGACCAGCCGTCGGTGGCGATGTGGTGGGTCAGCAGCGCGAGGGTGGCGCTTCCGTCCCCGGTCGTGAACAGCCGGGCACGGATGGGGAGATGGAGGGCCAGGTCGAAGGTGCCGGCGGTGAACTCGGCGACCAGGGAGTCGAGTTCACCGGGCAGGCACTCCCGGACCGGCAGCGGGAGCGGGGGCGCGTCCAGGACGTGCTGGTACGGCTCCGAGTCCACCGCCGGGTACACGGTGCGCAGCACCTCGTGCCGGTCCACGACGTCGGCGAGGGCGGCGGCCAGCGCGGCCCGGTCCGGGACCGCGTCCAGCCGCAGCACGAGCGGCAGGTTGTAGGTGGTGGACGGTCCCTCCAGCCCGGCCAGGAACCACAGCCGGCGCTGGGCGAACGACAGCGGGACCCGGTCCTCGGCGGGCAGCACCGAACCGTCGAAGACCGCGTCGGCGGCGCTCTCCCGCACGGGGGCGCGCAACAGCTTGCGGTCGATCTTGCCGGAGGAGGTGCGGGGCAGCGCGGCCAGCAGCGTCACCGTGGACGGCACGGCGGCGGCGGGCAGTTCGGCGCGGGCCCGGGCCCGCAGCTCATCCGCCGAGACCCCGTCGTCGGCGACCACGAAGGCGGCCAGCTTCTTCGCCCCGTCCGGGGTCTCCAGCGGTACCACGGCCGCCTCGCGGACCCCGGGGTGCGCGGTGAGCACGGACTCCACCGAGGCGGGGTCCACCCGGTGGCCGTTGATCTTGACCTCGTCGTCGGCGCGCCCCCGGAAGCCGAGCTGTCCGTCGGGCCGCACGGACACCAGGTCGCCGGTCCGGTACGCGCGCTCCGGGCCCAGCGCCGAGAAGCGCCGCGCGGTCAGCTCGGGGCGGCCGAGGTAGCCGAGGGCCAGGCCCCCGCCCAGGAGCCAGAGTTCGCCGTCGACCACGGCCGCCCGCACCCCCGGCAGCGGCTCGCCGATCGGCACCGGGCCGCCGGGGTGCCGCGACAGGTCGGCGACGGTCGCGACGACGGTGGCCTCGGTCGGCCCGTAGGTGTTCAGCAGCCGCACCCGGTCGGGGTCCACGGCCCGGCACCACTGCGCCACCCGCTCCGGCAGCGCGGCCTCGCCGCCGATGACCACCGTGCGTACGGCGGCGGGGAGTTCGGCGACTCCGGCGGCGAGCGCGTGCGCCAGCTCGTGCCAGTAGGCGGTGGGCAGGTCCAGCACGGTCACCCCGTGCGCGGCGCAGCCCGCCAGCAGCCCCGGTACGTCGAGCATCTCCTCGTCGCGCAGGACCAGGGCGGCGCCGGCGCCGAGGGTCAGGAAGATCTCCTCGACGCTCGCGTCGAAGTGCAGCGGCGCGAACTGGAGCACCCGGTCCCCGGCGGTGATCCCGTAGCGGACGGTCGCGCCCGCCGTGAAGTGCGCGAGCGCGTCCTGCCCGACGGCCACGCCGTTCGGGGTTCCGGTGGAGCCGGAGGTGTAGATGACGTACGCGGTGTCCCGCGGCACACCGGGCCCGGGCAGGACGAACTCGCCCGCCACCGGCCGCACGTCCGGCCCGGCGCAGTCGGCCAGGATGGCCGCCGTACGGGAGGCCGGCGCGCCCGGGTCCAGCGGCAGGTACCCGGCGCCCGTCCGCAGCGCGGCCAGCAGCCCCACGACCGCGTCGATCCCGCGCGGCCGGTGCACGGCCACCAGCCGCCCGGGGCCGGCCCCCTCGGCCGCCAGCTCCTCGGCGCGGAACGCGACGGCGAGCGCCAGCTGCCCGTACGTCATCCGCCGCTCGCCGTGCACCAGCGCGGTCCGCTCGGGACCGTCGGCGACCCGGGCGTCGATCCGGTCGAGCACACGGGGCGCCGGGGTGATCGCCGGGCCGCCGTCCAGGACGGCGGAGGCGGTGGGGGCGGTCGAGGGCATCGCGGGGCCTCCAGGCGAGGGGTGGGGTGCGGAGGGGACTCCGTGACCCACACGCTAGGCACCCGGCCCGGCACCGGTCGGCAGTCCCCGCGGCAGCTTCCGCCGCGCCCGGCTGCCGCCGTCGGCTGCCGCCGCGGGCCGGCCACCGCGAGCAGGGGGCCGCCAGCCAGGCGTTCGGTGTCGCACGGTTCCT
>NZ_JBEOXU010000290.1:0-3189 GCF_040296725.1 Streptomyces sp. NPDC002044 | reverse complement strand
AGGCCCTGCTCGCGTTCCCAGCGCAGCGTGTCGGCCAGGAGTTCGGCGCGCGGGCGGTGGCGCAGGCCGGCCGCGCGGGCGGCGGCGCCGGTACGGGCCGACCAGCCTTCCCAGCCCGCTTCGTCCAGCCACAACGGCATCGACTCGGCGCCCATGAACCCGGCCACGCCGTGCGCGAGCAGCCAGTGCGGGGCGGCGGCGACCACCGGCCCCGTGTGTCCGCCGACGGAACGGGAGAGCGCGATCCACTCCCCCAACGGCACCACCGGCCCCACCGCGTCGTACGTCCCGGTGGTCCCCGCCTCCGCGGCGTCGAGCAGCCAGGCCGCGAGGTCCCGCACGTCGACCACCTGGGTGGGCGCGGCAGGTGAGTCCGGCACCAGCATCCGGCCCCGGGGCTCGCGGGCGGCCCGCGCCACCCAGTAGCCGGACCGGTCGGTGTGGTCGCCGGGACCGCCGATGAGGCCGGCCCGCGCGATGACGAGCCGGTCGCCGAGGGCCCGTGCGGACGCCGCCTCGCAGGCGGCCTTGGCCTCTCCGTACTCCGCGCGGCCGGCCTCGCCGCGGCCGGTCGGGGGCAGCAGCGGCGTGGACTCGTCCGCGCCCCGTACGGCGTGGGAGGCATAGGCGCTGACGGAGGAGACATACGTCCAGTGCTTCGCCCTGCCGGCCAGCGCGGCGAGCGCCGCACGCACGAATCCGGGCTGCCACGACACCTCCAGGACCGCGTCCCAGTCCCGGTCGAGCAGCGGATCGTACGCCGAGGACTCGCGCCGGTCGGCCGTCACCAGCACCGCTCCGTCCGCCGCTCCCCCGCTCTCCCCGCGGGCGAGGCACGTCACCCGGTGCCCCCGCCCGACCGCCTGCCGCGCCAGCTCGCGGCCCACCCATGCCGTCCCGCCCAGTACGAGGATCTCCATTCCGGCACTCAAGCACCGGCGGGGCTCCGCGGCCACGGAATTCACCGAGGGCGGAGTTCGCCGAGGGCGGAGGCGGCCGTGACGGCCGTGGTCGGCGGCCCGCGCCACGTGGCGTAGGGTGAGGTCTACCGACGCGGGGTGGAGCAGCTCGGTAGCTCGCTGGGCTCATAACCCAGAGGTCGCAGGTTCAAATCCTGTCCCCGCTACTGCACGGTGTGGCCCGAGTCCTATGACTCGGGCCACACCTGTTTCCGGGCCGCCGGTCGGGTGCCCCGTGCGGGTGGACGTCCTCCCCCGGTCGGCCCCTCTTCGGGGATCGCGGCTGGTCGGATGGGGTGAAACCGATGCCCCGGTCGTTTCCTGAACCCCGTTGGCGGCCGTTGACCGGCATGTGAGTACTTCGAGCACCGCCCCGATACTGTCCGCAGTCCCCTCGTCAGCGGCTCGTCCGACCCCCCGGGACCCGTCCCCGGACACCGCACCCGGCGGCATAGTCGCCCGTCCCCTGGACGCCCGTTCCCGGCCGGCCGGGTGCCGGCGCGGTCGGCGGTGACGTCATGACGTTCATGGTGCTGACCTGCGCGCCGATGCTCGCGGCCGTCCTCCTGCTCCACTGGAAGCCGCGCGAGCCACGGCACCGGCGCCACCCCGTGCGCACACCGCGGCCGCCCGCACGGCGCCGGACCCTGATCCGCTGTCACCTGTCGCCGCCGCTGCTGCTGAGCGCCATGACCTAGCCCGGACCGAGGGGTGGGGCCCGCCGGGTCCCGCCTCTCGGCCGTGGGCTTCAGCGCCGGCTCGGCGCCTGGTGCAGGAACTCCAGCCGCTGCCGGGCCAGCCGCAGGTGCCGGGGGTCGAGGGAGGGCAGGCGGTCGAGCAGCAGGATCAGTTCGGTGCCGGCGTCCAGTGCCGCGGCGGGGTCCTTGAGCTGGGTCCAGCAGTAAAGGGCCCCGGCCGCCGCGGCCTTGACTTCGGGGGCGTCCGCGTCCTGGCGGGACAGGCGGGCCCGGCCTGCGCTCGTCCACAGGTGTGTCGCCAGCCGGAAGTTGCCGGCCATCCGGGCGAGGTCGGCCCGGATCTCCTCCCACTCGGTCGCCTCCCGTGAGGCGTATCCGAAGGTCTTCAGGACGTACTGCTCCCAGGTCTGGGCGAGTGTGGCCGCCTCGAGGTGCCGGCCGGCCATCGCGAGGGAGTGGATGTGGGGCCGCGGGTCGGGGCCGGGCGGGGAGTCGGGCACCCGGACCGCGACGGCCGCCACCGGGTGGGGTTCGCGGGCCGGCTCCTTCCGGCGGACCGGCAGCGTACGGGTGCTGAGGTCCTCGTCCGAGGCGCTGGACGGTATGGCGGGCGCCGACGGTCCTGGCGGCCCCGGTGGCCCGTGCCGACGGAATCCGGCTTCCGCGGTCGGCCGGGAGACCTCCTGCGGCAGCGCGGACGACGGGTTCGGCGCCGGCGCCGCCGTGGCCGCGAGTTCCCTGGCGGTGGGCAGGACCAGCGCGCCCGGAGGCAGCGCCGCCGAACCCACGGTGAGGGCGTGCAGGTGCAGGTTGGCCGGGCGCCGGGTGCTGCGGCGCAGTTGCTCGATCCAGTGCCGGGTGTAGCCGCTCACGCTGTTGCCGCCGCCGCTGAAACCCGGCGGCGAGACCACCCCGTACACCTCGGCGGACGGGGAGGCGGGCAGGCTGCCGTACTCGCGCAGCAGCGGCCACGCGGCCTTGTCCGCCGCGAGGTCGAGCAGCACGGTGGTCAACCCGGGCGGTCGGCCGCGCAGTTCGAGTCCGAGCCACTCCCAGGGCAGGCCCGTGTAGCGGACGGTGCCGGCCGTGGTTCCCGGCAGGGCGAGGTGCAGCCGGTTGCCCCGGCGGTCCACCGTGAGCCGTCCCGACAAGTACACCAAGAGCGGGCCGGGCGTGGCCGCCGCCGTGCGCAGCCGCATCAGCACGGTGTTCGGGTCCCGTGCGCCGTCGAGGTACGTCGTGTCGCTGGGGATGTCGCTGTTCAGCAGCATCGAGGCGGGTACCACCCCGAGCGCGGCCAGGTTCGCGCTGGGCGCGACCTGGACGGTGCGGCGGCGGACGGCGACGTCTCCCGCTATGAGGAGCACGTGCCCCCGCTGTTGCTGCTCCGGACCTCTGTTGTGCATGAGCAGACCGTACCCACTCCGCGCACCCGCCTACTCCCGCTGGAACGCGGCGTACGTGGCGGCGGCGTTCTTCGCGGCGTCGAGCGCGGCATCGGCAGACTTCGAGAGCTTCCGGGCGACCTTCCA
>NZ_JBEOXU010000289.1:0-3318 GCF_040296725.1 Streptomyces sp. NPDC002044 | reverse complement strand
TTTTTATTTCACCCCCACCCACTTAATAAAACTATTTAACCCCTACATATTTAACCCACCGCACGATCTACTTATCTCCCAAAGCGCCGCGGGGGGGGTTCGCGCGGCCGGCCCCGCCCACCCCCGGCACATGCCGCCCGGCCCCCCTCGGCGGGAGGCCGGCGGCCGTTTCCGGCGGCAGGGAGGGCGTCAGGCGCCCGGGGTGCCGGCCAGGGGCATCGAGGCGGCCACCAGCTTGCCCGCGGCGGCGGCCTTGTCCAGGGCGTCGCGCAGCAGGTCCTCACGGGGCTGTTGCCCGATGGAGCCGACCGGTGCGGCGTAGATGAGCACGCGCTGGGTCTTGTTGACGGCGGCGCGCCAGCCGTCGGTGACCGACAGGGCCTGGTGCGCCTGCCACCAGGAGACCGGACGGCCGCCGTCGAGTCCCGGCTGGAGCACGGCGTGCAGCTGGCCCGCGGCGAGCAGGACCGACCAGCCGGGGAGGCCGGCGGGGAGCTCGGAGGTGTCCGTGACCGGGATGAAGCCCTGCTCGATGAGGAGCGGGAGGAAGTCGTCGCCGGGGCCGTCGCTGCCGGGGCGGGCGATCGGCGCGGTGGGCTCGACGACCAGGGCCGGGTGCAGCTCGCCGCCGATCAGGACCAGGCCGCTGGTGATGCCGAGGACGGCCTGTCCGCCCGGGGCGTTCTGCGGGACGCCCGCGGGGGCGGGGGCCGGGCTGTCACCGGTGATGCTGGCGACCGCGCCCTGGAGCTGCTCCTCGGAGACGGTGACGACCTGCGAGGGGATGCAGGTGGCGTGCGCGAAGGCCAGGACGGCCGTCTCCTCGCCGACGAAGAGCACCGTGCTGGTGGGGTCGCTCTGCGGGTCTCCCGGGGTGCGGCAGGAGGTGCAGTCGTAACTGCGCGGCGCGTCGTCGCCGACGAGCAGCCTGTCGGCTTCTTCGTCACCGATCTCGGCACGTACCTCATCACTGACGTCGAGCATGGGCGGCACGGGGTGGCTCCTCGGCATAGGTGCGGCGGGCCGGGGAGTTCCCGGCTCGCCGGGCTCAACGGCCGAGCGGCGGCCGGGGTCACGCCAGGGAGGGAACGGATTCGAACCCGGCCCCCGGAGGGGTGAACCGGCCGCCGGGCACTTCGCATCCGTGCCAACTCTTTGCCGGTTGTGCGCAGTTGGTGGACCATGCTGTTCGTTTCGGGGGCACGGGGCGCGTCGGCCGACCGGGTGGGGCGCGGGGGCGCGCGGTGTGGCGCGCGGGGCGTCCGCGCGCTCCTGCGTAGCGTGACCCGATGCCCAATCTCCGGATCCGGCGGGCCGCTCCCGCGGCCGTGGCCGCGCTGGTGCTCGTATTCCCCTGGGACGCCGCCGCCTCGGCCGCCCCGGCCTCGGCCGGAGCCCCGCCGCCGCCCGCGCCCGGGCCGGCCGGGGCCGCGCACCCCGGCTCGCCGGGGGTCGTCGGCCGCGGGCCGGGGGACTGCGGGCCGGGCGGGGAGTGGCCCTGGGACTGCGTCGCCGACTGCGAGAGCGGCGGCCGCTGGGCGGTCAACACCGGCAATGGCTTCTACGGCGGGCTGCAGTTCTGGCAGCCGACGTGGGAGGAGTACGGGGGCCTGGTCTTCGCGGCCCGGGCCGACCTGGCGAGCCGGGAGCAGCAGGTCCGGATCGCGGAGGACGTGCTCGGCGCGCAGGGGTGGGACGCGTGGCCCGTGTGCGCGAAGCGGTACGGGCTGGCGGGACGGATGCACGTGGTGCGGGGTGGGGACACGCTGGTGTCGATCGCGGCGATGCGTCGGGTGGCGGGCGGCTGGCGGGCGCTGTACGAGGCGAACCGGGGGGTGATCGGGGAGCGTCCGGAACGGCTCGTCGTGGGCACGCTGCTGGCCCTGCCGCCGACCGCCGCCGCCCCGCCGGCCAAGGCACCGGCCCCGGCCAAGGCACCGGCCCCGGCACCGGTCCCGTTGCCGGTCCCGGCCGCCCCTCCCGCACCGTCGCGCTCGCGCTGAGCACGGCGGCCGCGCGACGCGGGGCTCGGGTGGGGCCGCCGGCCGGGCGACCGGCAGACTGCTCCGCATGCTTGATGCCTCCGCACGACTGCTGCGCCTGCTGTCCCTGCTGCAAGCCCACCGGGAATGGACCGGGGCCGATCTCGCCGGCCGGCTCGGGGTGACCCCGCGCACGGTGCGGCGGGACGTCGACCGGCTGCGGGAGCTGGGGTACCCGGTCACCGCCAGTCCCGGGACCGGCGGTGGCTACCAGCTGGGGGCGGGGGCCGAGATGCCGCCGCTGCTGCTGGACGACGAGGAGGCCGTCGCGGTCGCCGTCGGACTGCGCACCGCCGCCGGGAACGGGGTCGAGGGGATCGGGGAGGCCTCCGTACGGGCGCTCGCGAAGCTGGAGCAGGTGCTGCCGTCGCGGCTGCGGCGCCGGGTCTCGGCGCTCAACGAGTTCACCGTCTCCATGCTGCGCGACCCCCAGGGCTCCACCGTCGACCCCTCCGTCCTGACCGAGCTGGCCGCCGTCTGCCGGGACGCCGAACGGCTGCGCTTCGGGTACCGGGACCACGGCGGCAACGTCAGCCGCCGTACCGTCGAGCCGCACCGGCTGGTGTGCACCGAGCGCCGCTGGTACCTCGTCGCCTGGGACCTGGACCGGGAGGCCTGGCGGACCTTCCGGGCCGACCGGATCGAGCCCAAGCCCCCGCACGGGCCCCGGTTCACCCCGCGCCCGCCCCCGGCCGAGGACCTCGCCGCGTACGTCTCCCAGGGCGTGTCGCAGGGCGTGTACGCGGCCAGGGCGCTCATCAGGCTGAAGATCCCGGTCGAGGCGGCGTCGCTGGTCATCGGACCCAGCGACGGGACCCTCGAACCGGTCGACGCGGAGAGCTGCCTGCTGCGCACCGGGGCGGTGAACCTGACCGTTCTGGTGATTCACGTCATGTTGCTCGGCTGTGAGTTCGAAGTCGTCGAGCCGCCGGAGCTGACGGACCGGATCAGGGCCGCGCGGGATCTCCTGGGGCGGGCCGTCGACTCCGCTCACGTGGAGAAAATGTAAGGGAACTGAGGGGTAATCACCTGGTCTGATCCAAGAGGGCGCGGCAATCTCCGGGGGAATTACCCCGCTCCCGGCCGGAATTCCGCGCGCTCTTCCCGGCGGGCGTGTCGCGCACGGGAAAACAATGGGGAGCTGTCGATATTCTGTGACACAAGCGTGACCCGGGACGGACTAACGTGCCGGTGCGCCGCTGACCGGCCGACGCTATCCGGCGGTCCCGCGGCGGGAACGGCGGAGGCGGGGGGGGGGGGGGGGGCCCCCCGCCCC
>NZ_JBEOXU010000288.1:0-3369 GCF_040296725.1 Streptomyces sp. NPDC002044 | reverse complement strand
GGGCCGGCCGGGGCGCTGGGGCGGGTTCACCCCCGCGGGGTGGTCTGGGGGGGGGGGCCCCCCCCCCGGTTGGGGGCCGCGGCCCCCCCGGGCCGGGGCCGCGGCCGCCTCCCGCTCCCCGCGCGCCGGCCGAAGCGGCCTCGTCCTGAGGCCCGCGCCGGTCTCCGCGATCGGGCGCCTCGTCAGCGGCTGGCTCGACACCGCCCGGGCCCGGGCCGGACTGCGCCCTGCGGCCGTGCTCGCTTTCGCGGCCCGGCCCCCGGACCCCGTCCTGGTTCCCCGGCCGACCCCCTGAAGGCAGGTCCCGTCAGGGCGCAGGCGCCCGCGCCGCCGGCCGCTCGGCGAGGAGCACGGGTGTGACCACGGGCGCGGGCGCGGCAATCGGCTCGGACACGGGCTCGGATACGGACTCCGCTACGGGCTCGGACACCGGCGCTGGTGCCCGCCCGGGGTCCGCGGCCCCCGCAGCCGCCCCCCGGCGGCCGAGGGGGCGTACGGACTCCCGGGCCAGCGCGGGCCCGAACAGCCACCACGCGACCAGTGCGGCCCCCGCCCCGGCGGCGGCCCCGGCCGCGGTGTCGCTGAGCCAGTGGGCGTGCAGCCAGGTACGGCTCCACATCATGGCCAGCGTGAACACCGCGCCCCCGATCCACCACGCCCGCCGCCGGGCGGCGGGCACCAGCAGCGCCCCCACCAGGACGACCAGCAGCGCTGCCGAGGCGGCGTGACCGGACGGGAAGGAGCCGTGGTCGACGCGGACCATGGGGTCGGCCGGGCGTGGCCGGTCCACCAGGTGCTTGAGGCCCTGTACGACGAGCATGTTGCCGCCGAGGTAGACGCCGAGCATGAAGCCGGCCGACACCCAGCGCCTGCGCAGGAGCAGGGCCAGCAACAGGCCGAGCGGGACGACGACTCCGAAGGGTCCGCCGAACCAGTTCAGCGCCGCCGCGGCGGCCGCGTACAAGCCCTCGTGCGGGCCGCCCATCCAGCCGAGCCAGCGGTCGTCGAACGCCTGGAACGGCGGATCCGCCAGGTCCGAGCGGACGACGAGGGCCGCCAGCCCGGCCAGGCCCAGCAGGACGAGACCCAGGACGAGCGCCCCGCGGCCGGGGCCGCGCGGGGCGGGACCGTCGGGTGGAGTGACCGGATTCCAGGACATGAACTGCCTCTCGCGCAAGCGGACTTGTCCGCGGGCATGGGGTGAGCTGGGCGGACGGCGGGTGAGGGTACGGGGGCAGGTACGGGGGCGCGGCACGGACCGCGCCCCCGGCGGGGCGGAGTCGCGAACGGAGCGGAGCCGCGGGCGTCGCGGCCCCGGCCGGTCGCGGTCGGTCAGGCCCCCGCGCCGAGGTGGGCGGCCAGGAACTCGACGCTCTCCGCGACGATCGGAGCGATGTCCGGGGCGCCGAGGAAGATGTGGTCGGCACCCTCCACCGGCCGCAGCGTCACCTCGCCCCCGGCACCCCGGAGCGCCTCGGCGAGCACCTCGCTCTGGCTGTACGGGACCAGGCCGTCGTGCGTCCCGTGGACGAGCAGGAACGGCGGCGGGTTCCCGCCACCGGCGGGCGCGGGCACCGCGTACGTGACCGGGCTCGCGGCCCGTGCCCGCGCCGGGCGCTCCGCCTCGGTACCGCCGAGCAGGGCCTCGTACGGATCGGGGAACTCGCCGCCGGACGGCATCGCCGGCATGGGGTGATCGGCCAGGGCGACCAGGTCGGACACGCCGTACCAGTCGACGACGGCCAGCACACCGGTGTCCCCGGCGCCGACGCCCTGCGTGCCCTCCAAGTGCGCGGCGTCCTCGCTGCCGGGGCCCGTGACTCCGGCGAGTGCGGCGAGGTGACCGCCCGCCGACTCGCCCCACACGCCGATCCGGTCCGGGTCGATGCCGAGGGTCGCGGCGAAGGCGCGGACGTAGCGGATGGCGGCCTTCACGTCGTGGAGCTGGGCGGGGAAGGGCGCCTCGAGGCTGTGCCGGTAGTCGATGGAGACGAGGGCGAGCCCGGCCGCCAGTACGGCGCCGTGCAGCAGGGCGGGGGGCACGGTGGGCGGCGGGTAGCGGCGGTCGCCCTCCAGCCAGCCGCCGCCGTGGATCCAGACCACGGCCGGGAAGGGGCCCTCGCCCGCCGGGACCTGCACGTCGAGCAGCCGGGGCCGGTAGCCGGGGGTGGTGGCGTACGTGACCCCGTCGAAGTGGCGGACGCCGTCGGCACCTGTCACAGGCGGTACGGGGGACTGGTAGGGCGGGGGCGGCCAGGTCATGTCGGCGAGGTCGAACCCGACCGGAGGGGATTGCGTCATGGGGGTCCTTCGCATGCGGGGCGGCCGGTGCGGCCTGCGGATCCCGGTACGGGCGCGGGCGGCTCGGCCGCACGGGCCGGGAGAGGTGGGAAAGGCGGGATGTGAGAGTTGGTTACACGTGTAAGCACGACTTTACCGACGTGTTTCGGCCGACGACAAGACCATGGACGCCCCGACTTCCGAGCCGTGGCGACGACCAGGGGGCGGCCGTGGTGCGGCGGCGTGCGCGGGTGTGGAGGCCGCCGGGGGATTCGCACCTCCGGTCTGCCGCCGGAGCCGCCGGGCAGAGCCGGGCGATGGGCCCGGTCGGAGCCGTGCCGGCCCGGCCCCGAGGGGGAGGGGTCCGGGGGCCGGGGGTGCGGGGGCGCGCCCCCAGGATGCCGGCGCCGGTCACGGACCACCCGGCGAGGCGTGGCGCCCGGCCGCCCGGCCCCTCCATGCCCGACGCCCTCCCGGGCCGTGCCGTGACGGTCCCGAAGGTCGGCGAGGTCTGTACGGGAGGGGCGTGTGGGGTGGCTCGTGGGGCCGGGCGGTACGGGGACCCGGCGGGGAAGGCCGCACGTGCGCCCGCCCGCCCACCGCGTCATCGTGGGCCGCCGAGACCTGTACCGGCTCGCTCGTCGCCCCCCGCCACCGCGCCGGACTGCGCCGGCCCCGCCCTGCGGGCGGCAGACGCCACCGTGCCGGCACTTCCCGGCGCGGTGGCGGGGGCGCCGCGAGGCAGGCGCCGGTCGAGCCCGTGCGCAGCCAGGTGGCGGTGGGCCGACGGTACGCCGGCCGACCGTTCACGCGCGGACCTGACCCGTACGGCCGCCGTCACCGTCCCCTGCCGTCACCGCCCCCCTGCCGCCATCCGCCGCCGGGCCTCCGCACCGGCGGCATCCGCCGGGCCCACGGCAGCCGGCCGCCGGGGCCCGCCCACGGCCCGGGCCGGGGGGGCCCCCCGGGGGCGGCGGGGCCCCGGTGCCGGGGGCGGGCCGGGGGGCGGCATTTCGCGGCGGGGCCGGGGTGGCGGGGCGGGGCGGGCGGGCCCCGGAGGGGGCGGCGCGGCCGCCCCCCGGGGGGGGG
>NZ_JBEOXU010000287.1:0-3414 GCF_040296725.1 Streptomyces sp. NPDC002044 | reverse complement strand
GGGCTCAAAACGGCCTCTTGGGGCTCCGACAACGGCGAGCAGCGGAAGGTCATCACCTCCGTGCTCATCCCGCCGCCGCTGCCGCCGGGCCCCCCGCCGCGGCGGCCGCGGCCACCGCACCCGCGGCCCCCGCCAGCAGCCCCCGCCGTCCGATGTACGCCATGTGACGACTCCGTTCCTTTGCGTGACATCCCTCTGCGTGCGCCCAGCATGCCCGCCCCGGCCCGCCGCCGGGGTCAAGGTCGGGGGTAACGTCGGGGGGCGTGGCGGGCGCCGGAACGCAGTTACCACTGCCGAGTACGGGGGACCCGCGATGGATGAGCAGCGAAAGGCACGATGTGACGGACCTCTCTACCCTCCCGACCGACATCGCTCGCGTCGGCGTAGTGGGCTGCGGCCAGATGGGCGCGGGCATCGCTGAGGTGTGCGCCCGCAGCGGTCTTGAGGTGAAGGTCGCCGAGACCACCGGCGAGGCCCTGGAGATCGGGCGCACCCGGCTGCACAACTCGCTGATCAAGGCCGCCGAACGCGGCAAGATCAGCGAGGAGGAGCGGGACGCCACCCTGGCCCGCCTCACCTTCACCACCGATCTCGGCGAGTTCGCCGACCGCGACCTCGTCATCGAGGCCGTCGTCGAGAACGAACAGGTCAAGACGGAGATCTTCCAGGTCCTCGACCAGGTGATCACCCGCCCGGACGCGATCCTGGCCTCGAACACCTCCTCGATCCCGCTGGTCAAGCTGGCCGTCGCGACCTCGCGGCCCGACCAGGTCATCGGCATCCACTTCTTCAACCCGGCCCCGGTGCAGCAGCTCGTCGAGCTGATCCCCGCGCTGACCACGGGCGACGAGACGGTCAAGCGGGCCGAGGCCCTGGTGCGGGACGTGCTGGGCAAGCACGCGATCCGCGCCCAGGACCGTTCCGGCTTCGTGGTCAACGCGCTCCTGATCCCGTACCTGCTGTCCGCGATCCGGATGTTCGAGTCGGGCATCGCGAGCCGCGAGGACATCGACAACGGAATGGAACTGGGCTGCGCCCACCCGATGGGCCCGCTGAAGCTGGCGGACCTGATCGGTCTGGACACCGTGGCCTCGGTGGCGGACTCGATGTACTCCGAGTTCAAGGAGCCGCTGTACGCCGCTCCCCCGCTGCTCCAGCGGATGGTCGACGCGGGCCGCCTCGGCCGCAAGACCGGCTCGGGCTTCTACCCGTACGCGTAGGCCCCCGGCCTCCGCTTCCCCGGACCGGGCCGGCACCGGTCCGGGGAAGGGTCCGTACGGGGCCGCTCAGCCCAGCCGCAGGTGGTGCAGCAAGAGCAGCCCGGCCGCCATGTTCGCGGCCGGGACCTCGCCGCGCGCGATCATCTCCGGTACGAGCTTCAGCGGGACCCACTCCCGGCGCGAGGACTCGAAGTCGTCCTCGGGATGGCCGGTGTACGTGGCCCCGTCCGCCCAGTAGAGGTGGTGGCGGGCGTCCGTCAGCCCGTTGGACGGCTCCACGGTCATCAGGTGGCGCAGCGGGCCGGGCCGCCAGCCCGACTCCTCCTCCATCTCCCGCGCGGCCGCGGCCTCGACGGATTCGCCGTCCTCCACGACTCCGGCGGGGAGCTCCCAGCCCCAGCTGTCGGTGATGAAGCGGTGCCGCCACAGCAGCAGCACCTCGTCGGCCTCGTTGACGGCCGTGGCGACGGCCACCGGGCGCAGCCGGATCACGAAGTGGTCCAGGTGCCGGCCGTCGGGGAGCTCGACGTCCGCGAGGTTCACGTCGAACCAGCGATTCCTGTACACGGTCTGCTCGTTCAGGTTCATCCACTGCACGGTCATGCCACCTTCCGATCGGTTTGGTGGCAACATGGCAGCAGAACCGGCCCTCAGAGGGGGACGCGCAGCGTCCCGTCGATGAGCAGCGCCGTCTCCTGCGCACCCGCGCATCCGCTGGTCAGCAGCTGTGCGCGGACCGTCCGCAACCGGTCGCGCAGCCGCAGCGACTCCATGCCCCTGGCCCGTTCGGCCATCTCGGCCGCCGCCGCCACGGCCCGGTCCGCCTCCCCCTGCCGCAGCTGGATCTCGCACAGCATCGCCAGCCGGTGCACCCGGCCGCGATCGTGGGCGGGGGTGCCCACGGCGGCCGTCGCCTGCTCGTGCGCGGCCGCGAGGTCGCCCAGGCTGAGCAGCGCCTCCGCGACCTGCACGTTGACCAGCCCGGGCTGTACGTAGCCGGTCTCGTCCGGCTCGGTGCCCGGACGGATCCGGTCGGCGGCCGCCTCCGCCTGCCGGATGCACTCCAACGCCGCCCGGTCGTCGCCGAGTTGGGCGTACGCCTTGGCCTGCATGGCGTACAGGTCGGCGGCCAGTGCCGGGGTGGTGTGCCGGCCCGCGGAGCGCAGCGCGGCCTCCGCGAAGGCGACGGCCTGGCGGAACTCCCGCAGGTGCAGGGACTGGTTGACGATCAGCGCGACGACGTACGCCCCGAGCCCGCGGTCCCCGCTGGCCTTGGCCAGGCGCAGGGCCTGGTGGAAGTAGCGCTGGGCCAGGCCGTGCGCGTCCGAGTCGTACGCGCAGATGCCCGCCACCGCCACGAGGGAGCCGGTGGCCCGGTGCAGCCTGCGGCCGACCCCGTCGCAGTAGCTCCCGCGCAGCATGGGCGCGGTCTCGCTGCCGAGGAAGCGGACGACGCGGTCCCGCGTCGCCACCCCGCCCGCCCGGCGGTACATCAGCTCGTAGTGCGCGCGGGCCGCCTTCAGGATCTCGATGTGCTCGGGCCCGATCCGGTGCGGGCCCTCCCGGGACACGTCGGCGTCCTCGGGCGGGTTCTCCCACTCCCAGACCGGGATCACGGCCGGCGTCCCGGTGACCGCTCCGGCGGCGAGGGCCTGGGGACGGGCCTGCCCGTCGGCGCGCCACAGGGCCGCGGCCCGGTCGACGAAACCGCTGAGCGGGGAGGCGTGGGCGGACGCGGGCCGGTCCGGCAGGCCGAGGCCGATGTCGTCCAGCCCGAGCGGGCGCCGCAGCCGGCTCCCGAGCACCTCGCAGATCAGGTCGGGGACCTGGCCGCGCGGGCGCTGCCCCTTCAGCCACCGGGCGACGGCGGTGTGTTCGTAGCGCAGGGCGAGTCCGCGGGTGCTGCCCGCCTGGTTCACGTACGCGGCGAGCCCGGCGTGGGACATGCCCGCCTCGGCGAGGAGGGCGTCGAGCAGGACATTGGGCTGCATGGGCCGCTCCAAGGGCTCTTCGGAGACAGGCTAGTGGGTGCGCGCTTCACCCGGGGTGTACTGCTGGTGATTCACACAGGGTGTGAACCAAGTACGCGCATAAATGCGCCAGCAGGGCGCCGAAGAGGGCGATGACCACGGACTCCAGGCGGATCATGCGGCGCAGCTGGCGGCGGGAGAGGCCGATGGCGCGCATCAGGCCG
>NZ_JBEOXU010000286.1:0-3428 GCF_040296725.1 Streptomyces sp. NPDC002044 | reverse complement strand
GGCGCGTCGGCCCCCGCGGGCGCCCCGCCCGACACCATCCCCCCGCGGGCCCCGTCCCCCCCGGCGCGCGTGCGCGGGGGGCCGGCCCCCCCGCCCCCCCCCGCGCCCCCGCGCCCGTCCCGGGCGCCGCGCTCAGCGGCCCGGGCCGCCCAGTCGCGCCAGGGTCGCCTCCAGCAGCAGCACGACCGAGGTGTCGGCCACCGCCGCCACCTCCGCGTACGGGAACCAGCGCAGGTCGAGCGACTCCTCGCTGATCTCCGCCACGGCGCCGGCCGGGGCCAGGGCCGCGTACTGCACGTCCAGGTGCCAGTGGCACGGGGCCGGGATCGGGTGCCGGTCCAGGCGCACCGGGCCGCCCGGCAGCAGCGTCAGCCCGGAGGCGATGCCCGACTCCTCCACGGCCTCGCGCAGCGCCGCCTCCGCCAGGGTGGTGTCACCGGGCTCGCAGTGGCCGCCCGTCTGAAGCCAGATGCCCAGCTTCTTGTGCAGGGTCAGCAGGACGCGTCCGCGCTCCGGGTCGACCACCAGCGCGCTGCCGGTGAGGTGACCGGCCGTGCAGGGCTTGTAGACCCCGTCCGGGTGGGCGGCCAGGTGCTCCAGGTACACGTCGCGCAGCTCGGGCTGGTCCTCGTACCGCTTCAGTACGAGGACCGCGTCGTCGTGGAGGCTCACTTCTTCTCTTCGCCCCCGGTCTCGTCCCCACCGTCGGCCTGGCCCGTCCCGGTCTCGTCGGCCTCGTCGGTCGCCTCGGCCCGGTCGGCCCCGGCCGCGCCCTTGCCGCGCTTCTCGGCCGCCTCGCCGAGCATCTTGTCGATCTCGGAGAAGTCCAGCTGTTCGCGGTGCACGAAGCCGTCCGGGTCGTCCAGGTCGGAGGCGGTCGGCAGCATGTCGGGGTGCTCCCACAGGCCGTCCCGGCCGTCCACGCCGCGCGCGTCGGTCAGCGAGGCCCACAGCCGCGAGGCGTCGCGCAGCCGGCGCGGACGCAGCTCCAGACCGATCAGCGTCGCGAACGTCTGCTCCGCCGGGCCGCCCGAGGCGCGCCGCCGGCGCATGGTCTCGCGCATGGCGTCCGCCGAGGCCAGACGGGGCTTGGCGGCCTCGTGGACCACCGCGTCGACCCAGCCCTCGACCAGCGCGAGCGCCGTCTCCAGACGCGCCAGGGAGGCTTTCTGCTCGGGCGTGTCCTGGGGCTGGAACAGGCCGCCCTGGAGTGCTTCCTGCAGCTGCTCCGGGTTCGACGGGTCGAGCTGGCCGACCACGTCCTCCAGCTTCGAGGTGTCGACCTTGATGCCGCGGGCGTACGCCTCGACGGCGCCGAACAGGTGCGAGCGCAGCCACGGCACGTGGGCGAAGAGCCGGGCGTGGGCCGCCTCGCGCAGCGCCAGGTACAGCCGCACCTCCTCGGAGGCGACGCCCAGGTCCTTGCCGAAGCCCTCGATGTTCAGCGGCAGCAGCGCCACCCGGCCGACCGGGCCCAGGGGCAGCCCGATGTCGGTGGAGCCGACGACCTCGCCCGCGAGCGTGCCCACGGCCTGCCCGATCTGCTGGCCGAACATCGCGCCGCCCATGGAGCGCATCATGCCGAGCAGCGGGCCCGCCATGGCCTGCATCTCCTCGGGCAGGACGCCGCCCATGGCCGCGCCGACGCGCTCCGCGACCGGGTCCACGAGCTCCTTCCACACCGGGAGGGTCGCCTCGACCCACTCGGCGCGGCTCCAGGCCACGGCGGTGTTCGCACCCGAGGGCAGCGAGGTCACGCCGTCCAGCCACAGGTCCGCCAGGCGCAGGGCCTCCTCGACCGCCGACTTCTCGGCGACGCCGACGCTCGTGTCCTTCACGCCGTCCGCGGTGCCCTGGGCGACGGTCTGGCGGGCGATGTCCTTCGCCATGTCCCAGTTCACGGGACCGCCCTCGTAGCTGAGCATCTGGCCGAGCTGCTGGAAGGCCGCGCCCAGGTCGTTCGGGTCCATCGAGCCGAACATCGCGGCGAACGGGTTGTCCGCCCCGCCCGCGCCGCCCACGCCGCCCGGCAGGCCCATGCCCGGGAACCCGAACGGATTCGGCGGGCCGCCCTGGCCGCCCTGATTGCCCTTCTTCTTGCCCTCGTCGCCGTCTTCCGGCTCCTCCGGCGGAAGGCCGAATCCGAATGGGGTGTCGCTCACGGGGTTTCCTCGGCTCGTAGGGCCGCCGGCGGGAGCCGACGGGCAATGGTCCGACAACACCACCCAGCGTAGACACCACACCCGCTTACGGGCTCGGTGCTCCGCCGACTCCTGGGCTGCGGCAGGATGGACATCACCTGGTGGGTACGCGTCACGGCGCGTCCCTACTGAAGACAACCGCTGGAGACGCCCGGTGAGTTCCCCAGATCCACAGGTTCGCGCGACCGACGACGCCGACAACCGCCCCGACCACGGCGACAGCGCCCATGGCGTTCGCCTGCCGCGAAACCCCGCCGTGCGAGGCCCCGTGATCGCCGTGACCGGCGCCGCGTCGGGTGTCGGCGCGGCGCTGGTGGCCCGCCTGGCCGCTTCCGAGGAGGTCAAGCAGGTCGTCGCGATCGACGAGCGGCGGGGGGACTGCGCGGACGCGCAGTGGCACGTCCTGGACGTACGGGACCCCGCCATCGCCGAGAAACTGCGCGGCGCGGACGTCGTGGTCCACCTCGCCCTGGACCTCGACCTGGAAACCGATCCGGCGGCCCGCACCGCGTACAACGTGCGCGGCACCCAGACCGTGCTGACGGCCGCCGCGGCGGGCGGTGTGCACCGGGTCGTGCTCTGCACCTCCGCCATGGTCTACGGGGCCCTGCCGGACAACGACATCCCGCTGTCGGAGGACTCCGAGCTGCGGGCCACCGCCGAGGCCACCGGCGTCGGCGACCTGCTGGAGATCGAGCGGCTCGGCCGCCGGGCGCCCCGCGCGCACCCCGGCCTGAACGTCACCGTGGTCCGCCCCGCGGTCCTGGTCGGCGGTACGGACACCGCGCTGACCCGCTACTTCGAGTCCCCGCGCCTGCTCGTGGTGGCCGGCTCCCGCCCCACGTGGCAGTTCTGCCATGTGGAGGACCTGGTCAGCGCGCTGGAGTACGCCGCCCTGGAGAAGGTCGAGGGCGAGCTCGCGGTCGGCTGCGAGGGCTGGCTCGAACAGGAGGAGGTCGAGGAGCTGAGCGGCATCCGCCGCATGGAGCTTCCCTCGGCGGTCGCGCTGGGCGCGGCGGCCCGGCTGCACCGGATCGGTCTGACCCCGTCCCCGGCGGGCGACCTGGCGTACACCATGCACCCGTGGGTGGTCAGCGTCAGCGGGCTGCACGCGGCCGGCTGGCGGCCGCGCTGGACCAACGAGGAGGTGCTCGCCGAGCTCCTCCAGGAGGTCGCGGGCCGGCACACCGTCGCCGGCCGCCGCCTGGGCCGCAAGGACGCGGCGAC
>NZ_JBEOXU010000285.1:0-3436 GCF_040296725.1 Streptomyces sp. NPDC002044 | reverse complement strand
CCCGGGCGCAGGAGCCAGGTGGCTCCGGTCCACAGCGCCACCGCGGCGGCCTGCGCGAAGAAGGAGGCCGCGCCGTCGGGGGCCAGGCGCTCGCCAGCCGGGCGGCGGCGGCCCGGTAGGGGTCCGGGTGGGGTTTGGTGCGTTCGGTGTCGTCGGCGGACAGGGTGAACGCGAAGGGGACGTCGGCCAGGGAGCCGCCCACCACCGAGTCCACGACCACCCGCGGCGAGGCGCTGACCAGAGCGAACGGCACGCCCTCGGCCTCCAGCCGGGCCAGCAGCCGCCGGGCTCCGGGGCGTTCGGGTGCCCCGGCTTCGACCCGGCGGAAGAAGTCCTCGGTGAGCGCGGCGGCGACCTCGGCCGTGTCGCCCGCGCCCGCGGCCCGTACGAGGTGGGCGGCGGTGTCCGCCACCGCCCGGCCGACGACCTCCGGCGCGTCCGCGCCGGTCAGCTCGTACCCGAGGGCCCGGGCGGTCGCCTCGGCGGTCCGCCACCACAGCACCTCGGTGTCGACGAGCGTGCCGTCCATGTCGAACAGGACCGCTCCGAGGGTGCTCACGCGGGCCCCGCCACGACGAGCACCGGCCGCCGGGCCAGGCCCATGGCGGCGCGGGTGCCGGGGGCCAGGTCTCCCGCGTCCCGCGAGGGCAGGTCCGCCTTGACCCGGACGCCGCTGGGCAGTTCGAGGTGGAGCCGGGTCACGGAGCCGAAGAAGGAGGCGGAGACGACGGTGGCGTCGCCGTCGGGGTCGGCGCTCGCCGTCACGTTCTCGGGGCGTACGAGGACCTCCACGTCCGCGGTGGCCGGCACGGGGCCGTCCACGGGCAGCCGTACGCCCGCCACGTCCACGAGCCCGGAGCCCGCCAGCCGTCCGGGCAGCCGGTTCATGGTGCCGACGAACTCGGCGACGAACGGCGTCGAGGGGCGCTCGTACAGCTCGGCCGGGGCCGCGCACTGCTCCAGCTTCCCGGCGTTGAGGACCGCGACCCGGTCGGCCATCGACAGGGCCTCCTCCTGGTCGTGGGTGACGAACACGGTGGTGATGCCCAGGGTCAGCTGGAGCCTGCGGATCTCCTCGCGCAGGTTCGCCCGCACCTTCGCGTCCAGCGCGGAGAGCGGCTCGTCGAGCAGGAGCACGCGCGGGCGCAGGGCCAGGGCGCGGGCGAGCGCCACGCGCTGCTGCTGGCCGCCGGACATCTGGTGCGGGTAGCGGTCTCCGTGGTCCGGCAGGCCCACCAGGTCGAGGAGTTCGGCGGCGCGCTCGCGGCGCTGTGCCGCGCCGACCTTGCGGACGCGCAGGCCGAAGGCGACGTTGTCGCGGGCGCTGAGGTTCGGGAAGAGGCTGTACGACTGGAAGACCATCCCGGCGTCACGGCGGTTGGCCGGGACGCGGGTGATGTCCCGTCCGTCGACCAGGACTTCGCCGGAGTCCGGCTGTTCGAAGCCGGCGACCACGCGCAGGGCGGTGGTCTTCCCGCAGCCCGACGGGCCGAGCAGGGCGAGGAGTTCGCCGGGCTCGACGGTGAGGTCGAGGCCGTCCAGCGCGACGGTGGAACCGAACGCCCGGCGCAGGGCACGGAACTCGACGCGCGCGCCCGCGGGCGCGGCGGAGTCGGCGGGCTTCCCGGCCGCGGGGGCGGTGGTGGGCGTGGTGGACATGGGCTCAGGATTCCTTGCGGGAGGTGGTGGCGGGCGCCGCCGCGGCCGTGGACGGGGCGGTCCCGGCCCGGGACAGGGCGAGCAGCAGCAGCCAGGTGATGAGGAGGCTGAGGACGGAGACGGCGACCGACATCCGGGCCTGGGCTCCGGAGATCGACACGATCCAGACGGCGAAGGGCTGGAAGCCGAGGAGGGAGGCGATGGTGAACTCGCCGAGGACCAGGGCGAGGGTGAGGAACGCCGCTCCGGCGAGCGAGGCCCGCAGGTTGGGCAGCAGGACGCGCAGGACGACGTACGGCCAGCTCGCGCCGCAGCTGCGGGCGGCCTCGACCAGGGTCGGCACGTCGACGGCGCGCAGACCGGCGTCCAGCGAGCGGTACACGAACGGCAGGGCCAGCACGGTGTAGGCCAGGACCAGGACGACCGGGAAGCTCTCGTTCTGCACGGCCAGGAAGGTCTGGTAGAGCGGGGTCCGCGACAGGTGCTCGGGGCCCCAGCGCAGGACGGTGGTGATCCCGGTGACCAGGGCGATCGGCGGTACCACCAGCGGCAGCATGCACATCACCTCGACGACGGGCCGCAGCCGCGGGGAGCCGATGCGCACGGCCACCAGCGCGGGCACCGCGAGCAGCAGGGACAGGGCGATGGTGGCGGCGGCGAGGCCCAGGGAGAGCAGCAGGCTCTCGGTGAAGCCGTCTGCGGCGAGCAGTCCGGTGTACGCCTCGAAGGAGACGCCCTGCCCGGGCACGTGCACGGTGAAGACGAACGAGGCGAGGAGCGGTCCGAGGAAGTAGGCGCCGGCGAGGACCAGGACGGCTCCGCGCCAGACGCGGGGCCGGCGCCGGGCCCGGAGGGCGGCGGGGCGCGGGACCGGGGCCCCGGCGTCGGCCTCCGAGGTGGTGCGGGCGGCGGTCGGGGTCATCGCAGCCATCGGGCGCTCCGTCGCTGGAGGGGCAGGTAGACGGCCATGACCAGGCCGGCGATCAGGATCATGTCGAGGCCGAGGGCGAGCGCGACGTTCTCCTGGCCGGTGAGCACGTTGCCGGAGAGCGCGTCCGCGATCTTGAGGGTGACCAGGGGTACGGATCCGCCGACGAGGGCGGCGGCCGTGGCGTGCGCGGCGAAGGCGGTGCCGAAGAGCAGCACGAACCCGCCGAGCAGCGAGGGCGCGAGCACCGGCAGGCCGACGTGGCGCCAGAACTGTCCGGTGGTGGCCCCGCTGCTCTGCGCGGCTTCGCGCCACTGGGGGCGCAGCCCGTCCAGGGCGGGGGCGATCACCAGCACCATCAGGGGGGTGAGGAAGTACAGGTAGACCACGGTGAGTCCGGTGAAGGAGTACAGGTTCCAGCCGAGGCTGCCGAGGTCGGCGAGCTGGGTGACGACTCCGGAGATCCCGGCGGTGGCGATGAACGCGAAGGCGAGGGGGACGCCGCCGAAGTTGGCCAGGACGCCGGAGGCGGTGAGGGCCGCGCCGCGCAGTCCCGGCGAGCCGGAGGTGACGACGGCCTGGGCGATGGCGACGCCGAGGACTCCGCCGATCAGCGCGGTGAGGGCGGAGAGCTGGACGCTGCCGACGAGCGAGCCGAGGTAGGGGCCCTGGAGGGAGCGGGCGAGGTGCTCGCCGGTCAGTGCGGTGGCGCCGGTCGCCGGGTCGGTGCGGGTGACGGCGCCGAAGGCGATGACCGGGGTGGTCCCCCGGTTCGGCCCGGTCGGGGACGGTCACGGTGAAGCCGACGCTCACGGCCGAGCGGGCGGGCACGGTGACCCGCTCCCGGTC
>NZ_JBEOXU010000284.1:0-3516 GCF_040296725.1 Streptomyces sp. NPDC002044 | reverse complement strand
TCGCCATGTTCGCGCTGAGCGAGGCGGTGCGCGGCGCGTACAACTACGTCGAGGACTGCGCCCGGTCGGTGGACATGCTCGCCGACACGGCCAGCCGTCCGGCCCGCGTTGTCGGTCACCGTGAGGGTGCTGGTGCGAAAGCCCCAGGTGGTGGGGGTCCCGGAGACGGTGCCGGTGGCCGCGTTCACGGTCAGGCCCGCCGGGAGGTTCGACGCCTTGAAGGAGTACGGGGCGCTGCCGCCGGCCGCCCGGAGCGGCAGCGTGACGGGCCGGCCGATGGAGGAGGTCTGGTTGCCGGGGTTGGCCAGGGTCGGGCTGCCTCCCTGGCCGGTGGTGACGGTCCAGGTGAAGGCGGCGCTCCCGGTCCGGCCGGCCTTGTCGGTGGCGGTGACGGTCACGCGGGAGGTCCCGGCGGTGGTCGCGGTCCCGGAGACCGTTCCGGTCGCGGGGGCGATGGACAGGCCCGCGGGCAGGCCCGTGGCGGACCAGGTGTACGGGGCGGTGCCGCCCTCGGCGCTGTTGCGCAGCTCCGCGGCGCCGCCGACGGCGGTGGTCTGCGAGGACACGGCCGCGACGGTCACGTTGCCGGGCTGCGGGGTGGAGGTCACCAGGCTGGCGCCGAAGCGGGTGAGGGCCTCGCCCACGGGCTGGAAGATGGTGAACTTCTCCCCGCTGCCCGAGGTGCACGTGGCGCTGCCGCCGCCGGAGTGCAGGCCGACGGCCTTGCCGCCGGTGGCGGTGACGTAGGCGCCGCCCGAGTCGCCGCCGGCGGAACAGGCGCTGGAGTAGGAGAGGCCGTCGATGACGACGCTGCCGTAGTCGACGCTCTGGTCGACCTTGGTGACCTCGCCGCACCGCAGGCTGGTGGTCTGGCCGGAGCGGCAGACCGCGGTGCCGACGACCGCTTCGGCGGCTCCCGTGACGGTGATGTCGCCCTGGCCGTATCCGGCGACGGTGGGGGCGAGGTTCCAGCCGGGCTGGTCGACGTCGACGATGCCCATGTCGCCCTCGCGGGCGTTGACGCTGCCGCTGCCGTTCTTGTTGGACGTGCCGACCCGGCTGCCGTCCTTGCCGTAGGCGGGCTGGTTCGCGTCGTTGGTGCAGTGGCCGGCGGTCAGGAAGCCCTTGGCACCGCCGCTGGTGCGGGTCACGGGGAAGCCGATCGAGCAGGGGCTCTCCGTGCCGGGCGTCCACTTCTCCCCGCCGATGACGTCCGCCTGCTGGCGGGGGCTCTGGTCGGAATCGGCGACGTGCACGACGGGGCCCAGCGCGGCCACTTCGGTGAGGAAGGCTTCGGTGGCCGGCGTCCGGCCGGTCCGGGCGACGGTGACCTCGACCCGGTTGTTGCGGACGTCCGGGCCCCACGCGTGGACCCCCGGGACGCCTGCGCCGGCCAGCGCCGACACGCTCCGGGCGGCCGTGTCCAGCTCGGCCCGGGTGTGGGCGGCCGGACGGACGACCGCACCGGCGGCGCGGGCGGTGGCCGCGTCCGCCGGGTCGGCGACGGCGGCGTTCAGGGAGCCGGAGGCGGCGTCGAACCACAACCCGGCCACTCGGTCCCCCAGTTGGGCGCGGATGCGGGTGGCGACCTGGGCGGCCGCCGATTCGTCGGCGGCCCGGCGGCGCACCTCGCCCGCGGAGAGGCCGAGGTCCCGCCGCATGGCCTCCATGACCTGGGGCGGTACGGACGGGCCGGGGGCCGCCTGGGCCGCGGCGGGGACGGCGGCGAGCCCGGCCAGGGTGACGACTGCCGCGAATCCGGCCAGCAGGGGCCGGTGTGCCGGCAGGTGCCGGTGTACGAGTGCACGCACGGAGGTGTTCCTCTCGATGGGGGGACGCACCGGCTGGGACGCCGACGCGGGCCGGGAACCGCCCGCTGGGGAGGCGGGCGGACCGCCCCCCGGCCGGCACCCGGAGCGGGGAGCCGGTGCGGAAACCGTCCGGGGGGTGGCCAACACGGTCCGCCTGTCGGCGGGTCGGGGGCATCGGAGGAATCCCTTGCGGTCTCGGAGGGACCCTCGCGGTCGCACGCATCCCCGGGGTGCGCGCGCCGGGGGCGGGAAGACGGTGAGCCGCCCGGCCGGACTCCCCCGCGCCCGCCGGCCCGGGGTGGACCCGCCGGCCCCACTCCGGCTCCCCCCGCGGGCCGGGGGCGGCTCACCGCACCCCAACGATGCGGTCCCCGGGCCGCTTTGCCATCAGGGGAAACCCTTGACCTGCCGGGATGCCCGCCCGGCCGTTGTCAGGGTGTGCGAACCGGTCCTACCGTGCCGTGGTGTGACGGACGTCGAAGAGGCAGCGGGCCCGGATGCGGAGTTCTCCTCGTGGCGGGGCGCGGTCCACGCGGTGGTACGGGCCCTGCGCGACGGGGGCCGGGTCGCGGTCACCGGCGCCTGGGGGTCGGGGAAGACCACGCTGCTGGGCGAGGCCCTGGACGAACTCCGCGGCGGGCAACGGGCCGTGCTGCGGGTCACCTGCGCCGACGCCGACCGGGCCCACGCGTTCAGCGCGGTGGCGCAACTGCTGTCGGCCGTACCCCCCGAGGTCCTCGCCGCGCTGCCGGCCGGCTGGCGGGCCGTGGTGGACCGGCTGCTGCGGCGCTGCGCCGACGGCCCGGCCGGACGGGACGAGACCGCCGCGGTCCGGCTCGCGGTGGCGGGCCTGCTCGGGTCCGCGCCCGGCTTCCTCCTCGCCGTCGACGGGGTGCAGTGGCTGGACGAGGCCAGTGCGGACGTCCTGGGCTACGCGGTGCGCACGGTCGCGGCGCCCCGGCTGGCCGTCGTGGTGTGCGAGCGGGCGCGGGACGGGCGCGGGACGGCGGCGCGCCTCCTGGGCGGCCATCCCGTGCACGTCCCGGTGCCCGCGCTGGACGTGGCGCTCACGTCGGCGGTCGTGGTCCGCCACGGTCTGCCCCACCGGTGGGCGACCCCCGTGCACCAGAGCTGCGGGGGCCATCGGCTGCTCACCGAGACCGCGTGCGCCGCGCTGGCCCGGCAGGGTCCCGGCGCCCGGCACGCACGCGTCGTACCGCCCGCGGCGGTCCGGGCCGCGGAGGCGTGGCTGAGGGAGCTTCCCGCGCCGGTCCGGGCGACGCTGCTGGTCGCGGCACTGGCCCGGCAGCCCACCGTGGCACTGCTGGAGCGGGCCGGACGCGACGGCGCCGAGGACGAGCTGCGGCTGGCTCAGGCGGCGGGCGTCCTCCACGACGGCCCGCCGGGGGCGGTCCGCTTCACCGCGCGGGTCCTCGCCGACGCGGCGGTGAGCCTGGCCGGGAAGGCGGAGCGGATCGCCGCGCACGGCGCGCTGGCCGGCGCGGTGGCGGATCCGGTGCAGGTCGTACGGCACCGGGCGCTGGGCCGGCGGGACGCCGTCGACCAGTGTCTGGCCGAGGACACGGCGGTGGCCGCCGGGCAGGCCCGGGAGAGCGGTGAGCGGAAACTGTCGGCCGAACTGTTTCTTCTCGCGGCCGAGTTGACGCCGTTGTCCCGGGACCGGCTGCGCCTGGAACGCTACCTC
>NZ_JBEOXU010000283.1:0-3524 GCF_040296725.1 Streptomyces sp. NPDC002044 | reverse complement strand
GCGTTCGCGAGGGCTTGTTGGATGACGCGCTGCTGGGACGGACCGTTGGGGGCGGTGAGTCCGTTGGAGGCGCCGTCCTGGTTGACGGCGGAGCCCCGGATGACGGCGAGGACGGGATGCCCGTTACGCCGGGCATCGGAGAGGCGCTCAAGGAGGAGGAGGCCGACGCCTTCGCCCCAACCGGTGCCGTCCGCCGCATCCGCGAACGCCTTGCAGCGTCCATCGGCGGACAACCCACGCTGGCGGCTGAACTCCACAAAGGGAGTGGGGGTGGACATGACGGTGACGCCGCCGGCCAGAGCCATGGTGCATTCGCCGTTGCGGAGCGCCTGAGCCGCCAGGTGCGTCGCCACCAGTGACGAGGAGCACGCCGTGTCCACGGTGACCGCCGGACCCTCAAGACCCAAGGCGTACGCCACTCGGCCGGAAGCCACGCTGCCCGCACTGCCGTTGACGATGTAGCCCTCGAGGTCGGCGGGGACGTTGGTGAGGCGGGCACCGTAGTCGTGGTACATCACGCCCGCGAACACACCGGTTCGGCTGCCGCGCAAGGTCGTCGGGTCGATTCCCGTGCGTTCAAAGACTTCCCAGGCTGTCTCCAGCAGCAACCGCTGCTGCGGATCCATGGCGAGGGCCTCGCGGGGCGAGATGCCGAAGAAGTCGGCATCGAACTCCGCGGCGTCGTAGAGGAACGCGCCTTGGGCCGTGCTGAACGTTCCGGGGCGCCGTGATTCCGGATCGTACAGCTCGTCCAGGTCCCAGCCTCGGTCGGCCGGCATGTGCGCCACCGCGTCATCACCGTTGACGACGAGCTGCCAGAACGCCTCGGGTGAGTCACCGCCTCCGGGGTACCGGCAGGCCGTGCCCACGATGACGATCGGGTCGTCGTCCTTCGTGGCGATGGGATCCAAGACGAGGCCGGTCTCCTGGCGCCCGTACAACTCCTCCTCGAGGTGGCGCGCGAGCGCGAGTGGCGTGGGGTGGTCAAACACGATCGTGGCGGGGAGTCGCAGACCCGTGGCGTTCTTCAGCTGGTTGCGCAGTTCGACCGAGGCCAGCGAATCGAAACCGAGATCCCGGAACGCCTTGGAGACGGGTACCGCTTCCGGCGTGGAGAAGCCGAGCACCGCGGCAGCGCGTGACCTGACGAGGTCGGTCAGCACATCGGCCCGGCGTTCGGCAGGCACATCGGCGAACGGACGGGTGTCCGCTTGCGCGGCGCTTGCGCGGCGTACCGGTGTCCTGACGAGATCGCGCAGCATGGGCGGAACAGCACGTGTCGCGCTGTTCAGCGACGCGGTGTCAAGACGCAGCGGCATCAGCGTGGCGTCCTGCCGGCCGGCGCAGGCCGCGTCGAACAGGGCGAGGGCCTGCTCGGTCGGCAGCGCCCCGATTCCCAGGCTCGCGAGGCGGTGCAGATCGGTGCCGGTGAGTCCGCCGGTGAGTGCGCTGCGCTCTTCCCACAGACCCCAGGCGAGGGAGACAGCCGGCATCCCAAGGTTCTGACGGTATCCGGCGAGTGCGTCGAGGAAGGCGTTGGACGCGGCGTAGGCGGCCTGCCCCGCGGATCCGAGCACACCGGCGGCGGAGGAGAAGAGGACGAACGCGTCCAGGTCCTGGCCCCGCGTCAGCTCGTGCAGGTTCACCGCCGCGTCGGCCTTCGGCCGCATGGCCTCGTCGATCCCTTCGGGAGTGAGCGCCTCGACCGTCCTGTCGGACAGTGCCGCCGCGGTGTGGATCACCGCGCTCAGCGCGTGCGCGGCCGGTACCCGGTCGAGTACGCCCTTCAGCTGCTCCCGGTCGGCGGCGTCGCAGGCGACGATCCGCGGCTCGGCGCCGTACGCCCGCAGCTCTTCGAGAAGCTCACCACTACCTTCGGCCTCCGGACCCCGCCTGCCGATCAGCAGCAGGTGACGAACGCCGTGGTGGCGCACGAGATGCCGGGCGATCCGGCGGCCCAGCGTTCCGGTACCGCCGGTGATGAGAACCGTTCCGCCCGGGCGGAACACCGCGTCCCCCTGGTCGGCAGGGTCCGTGCGGGCCAGCCGGGGAGCCAGCACCCGGCCGTTGCGCAGCGCGATCTGCGGTTCACCACTGGCCACCGCGGTCGGCAGCATGTGCGCGGAGTCGGGCGTGTCGTCGACATCCGCGAGGACGAAACGGCCGGGGTGCTCGCTCTGCGCGGAGCGGACCAGTCCCCAGACGGCCGCGTGGCTGGTACGGGCCTCCTCCTCGGGGACGGTTCGCACGGCGCCGCGCGTGACGAAGACGAGCCGCGCGTCGTCGAACCGCGGCTCGGCGAGCCAGGCTTGCACCAGTTCCAGCGCGCGCCGGGTTTCGGCCCGGGCGTCGGCCGAAGAGGGCGCGTCAGGACCGGTTTCGAACCGCGCGCATACGAGTGCCGGAAGCGCGTCGGTCAGCCGGCTCAGGTCCGCCGCTTGCCGGACGTCGGCGTACGGCACCTCCTCCGCGGGCCCCTCCTCGGCCGGGCCCTCCACCGCAAGGCCGACCGGGCCGACCGGGTTCCACCGGACGTGCAGCAGCGCGTCGCGCCGTCCGAGCCGCGCGAGCAGGGTCAGGTCCAGCGGGCGCAGCACCAGCTGCTCGGCCTCGGCGACCGGCCGGCCGTCGGTGTCGGTGATCAACAACCGTGCCTGGTCGGGCCCGGTCCGGGTGAGGTGTACCCGGACGGTGCGGGCACCGGTGCTGTGGACGGCGAAGTTCCGCCAGGCGAACGGCAGGACCGGCGGGGCGTCACCGGCCGTCAGCAGCACGGTCTGCGCCGCTGCGTCGAGCAGCGCGGGGTGGAGCCGGAAGCGGTCGACGTCGATGTCGTCCGGCAGCGTCACCTCAGCGACGACCTGCCCGGCCGACTCCCAGGCGGCTCGCAGGCCCTGGAAGGCCGGGCCGTAGACGTAGCCGCGTTCGGCGAACCGCTCGTAGACGGTGTCCAGCGCGATCGACGTGGCACCCGCAGGAGGCCACGCCTCGGCCGTCACCGGTCGCGGGACCTGGTCGGCCAGAAGCACGCCAGTGGCGTGCAGGGTCCACGGATCGCTGTCGAGTACGTCTTCAGGGCGCGCGTAGATGTTCACCGTGTAGCCGGATCCGCCCGGCTCGAGGTGTACCTGAAGCTGGACCCCTCCCTCGTCGGGCAGGGCCAGCGGCGCGGTGAACGTCAGCTCTTCGACGACGGGGCAGCCGATCTCGTCACCGGCCCGCACCGCCATCTCGAGGAACGCCGTGCCGGGCATCAGCAGCACTCCGGCCACCGCGTGGTCGGCCAGCCAGGGATGGGTGTGCAGTGAGATCCGGCCGGTGAGGAGCACGCCCGGTCGGCTCGCGTCGTCGACCCTCGCGGTCAGCAGCGGATGTCCCAGCGCTGCCTGCCCGGCCGACACGGGGTCGGCCGACCCGTCCCGCTGTCCCTCCAGCCAGTAGTGCTGGTGTTGGAAGGGGTAGGTGGGGAGGGGGGTGTGGGGGGTGTGGTGGGGGAGGTGGGTGGTCCAGTTGATGGGGAGGCC
>NZ_JBEOXU010000282.1:0-3559 GCF_040296725.1 Streptomyces sp. NPDC002044 | reverse complement strand
TCCTTCTTTTCTCGCGGCCCCGGGGCCCCCGGGGCCGGGCCCCCCCCCCCCGGGCGGGGGGCGGGGCCCGCGGCGCTCGTGCGGGGTGCCGGTCAGCGCTTGAAGATGTCCTTCATCTTCTCCTTGGCCTGGCGGGCATCACCCTTGGCCTGTTCGGCGCGGCCTTCGGCCGTCAGCCGCTCGTTGCCCACCGCGCGGCCGGCCGTCTCCTTGAGCTTGCCCTTGGCCTGCTCGGTCTTGGCCTGGCTCTTCTCGTTCTCCGACACAGCTGATCACTCCCTGGGGGATGGGAACAACGTACGCCTCCCGTCTGACCGGGATCCCGGCCCGCAAACGGAGCTGACGCAAGGGACGGTTGTCGGCCAGAGCGACGGCCCGCCCGGTTGTGCGGGCCCGCATCGGGGGTAGGGGCGGGGGACGACAACGGACCGGCCAGAGGAGACATCGTGGAGTGGGACAGCGTGGTGGGGCAGATCGTGGCCAGACGCAGCGGGCGCACGGTCGAGGAGCTGGAACCGCAGACCGACCTGGCGGAAGACCTGGGGCTGGACGACGCCGCGGTGATCGGGATGCTCGGGGAGCTGAAGGCCGCCGGGTTCCACGTCCGCGACGGGGTGGACCTGGGCCGGCTCACCACGGTGCAGGCCCTGATCGACGCGGTCAGCCCGGCGTCATGACCCCGTGGGCCCTTCGCCCCCGGCCGTGAGCCGGGCGCCGCGACCGCCAGCGCGGCGGCCCGCCACGGCGGGGCCGGGCCTCGTAACCTGAGCCGATGCCTCATCACGATCTTGTTGTCATCGGAGCGGGTTCCGGCAACGCCGTCATCGACGATTCGTTCGCCGGCCTCGACGTGGCCGTCGTCGAGGAGAAGTGGTTCGGCGGGACCTGCCTGAACGCCGGCTGCATCCCCAGCAAAATGCTCGCCTACGCGGCACACGTCGCCGAGACCGTCCGCGAGGCCGGTACCTACGACGTGGACGCCGAACTCCGGGCGGTCCGCTGGCGCGCGCTGCGCGACCGGGTCTTCGGTCGGCTCGACGCAGACCGCGAGGAGGGCCGCCGCGGCCGGATGGAATCCGGCTTCGTGACCGTGTACGAGGGCCGGGCGCACTTCACCGGGCCCCGGCAGCTGCGCATCGGGCTTCCCGGGGGCGACCTCGACATCAGCGCGGACCGGATCGTCGTCGCCGCCGGCGGACGCCCGCTGGTACCCGCGCCGGTGGCCGAATCGGGCCTGCCGTACGAAACGTCCGACACCGTCATGCGCGTCGACGCCCCGCCCCGGCGCCTGGCCGTCCTCGGCGGGGGCTACATCGCCGCCGAACTCGCCGAGGTCTTCGCTGCGGCGGGCAGCTCCGTCGTCATCGTCGAGAAGGAGGACCGGCTCCTCGGACCGCAGGACGAGACGGTCGCCGAGCGGTTCACCGAACTGGTGCGCTCCCGCTACGACCTGCGGCTCGGCCGGGAGGTCACGGCGGTCGGCGGCCGGCCGGGCGCCCTGCGGCTGACCCTGGACGACGGTTCGGCCGTCGAGGCCGACATGCTGCTGGTCGCCGCGGGACGCGTCCCGAACAGCGACCGGCTGAACCTCGAAGCGGCCGGCATCCGTACCCACGACGACGGCCGGATCGTCGTCGACGTCCACCAGCGCACCACCGCCGACGGCGTGTTCGCGCTCGGCGACATCTGTACGCCGGTCCAGCTGAAGCACGTGGCCAACCGGGAGGCGGAGGTGGTGTCGCACAACCTCCGCCACCCGGACGACCTCGCGTCGGCCGATCACGGCAACGTCCCGGCGGCGGTCTTCACGCGCCCGCAGATCGCCTCGGTCGGAGCGACCGAACAGGACTGCCGGGACCGGGGAGTGGACTACCGGGTGGGCACGGCGCGCTACGCCGACGTGGCCTACGGCTGGGCCATGGAGGACACCACCGGCTTCTGCAAGGTGCTCGCCGAGGCCGGCACCGGCCGGCTGCTCGGCGCCCACCTGATGGGGCCCCAGGCCCCCACGCTCATCCAGCCCCTCGTCCTCGCGATGGCCCTGGGGACCGACGCGTCCACCCTCGCCGGGGTTCCGTACTGGATCCACCCCGCGCTCACCGAGGTCGTGGAGAACGCCCTCCTCGACCTCGGTCTCTGAGCGCGGCGGCCGGCCGGGCCGCGGGGGATGTCATCGTCTGCGGCCACGGCCCCGCGCGGCCAGCCCGCTCGCGACCCCGGCGACGTGCAGCGCCAGCAGAGCGAGACCGACCAGCATGAAGTTGGTGGAGGTGAAGATGTTGTTCGTGGAGATCTCGGCCGCGTTGATCAGGAACGCGATGAAGAACAGGACGGCGGCGGCTATGCCCAGCATGGTGGTGCCCCTCTCGGTAGGTGAGGGGCGTGTGCCCCGCCGGAGCCGGACCATGAGCGGCCGGACCGCCTGATTCCCGCCGTGATTCCCGCCGTGTTTTGGCCCCGGTCTCGGTCCTGGTCTCAGCCCCTGTCTCAGCCCCGGTTCCCGCTCTGATTCCCGTTCGCGCGGGAGGAGGTCAGCCGTGGGTGGCGTCGATGACGCAGAACCGGTTGCCCTCGGGATCGGCCAGCACCACGAAGTCGGGGTCCTCGGGATACGCGTCCCAGTCCACCTGGCGCGCCCCCAGCGCGACCAGGCGTGCCACCTCCGCCTCCTGCTCGGCCGCGTCCGCCGCGTAGAGGTCGAGGTGGACGCGCGGGCGGTCCTGCACCGGTGAGGTGCTCAGGCCCAGGGCCAGCCCGGGGCCCGGCCCCTCGGCGGGCACCAGGACGGTCCAGTCGGCGTCGACGGCGCCGTCGCGGGGGACGTACCCCAGCGCCGCGCCCCAGAAGTCGGCCGCCCGCCGCACGTCCGCGGCGCCCATGACGATGGTTCCGATGGTCAGCATGATCCGATTCTGGCAAACCCGCGGTCGCCGCTGCCCGGGTCCCCCCGCGCGGCGGCTTTCGCGACGGGCGAAGGTCCGGGCCCGGGTGTCTGGCGCACCAGAGGCTGGGCAGGCGGCAGGCATGACTGATTCCGAGACGAAGAAGACCAGCGGATACGACGTCACCGTGCACGGCGAACGGTTCACCTGTCGGGAGGTGTCCGGACTGGGGCCGCAGGGGGACGGCGGTCTGCCCGGCCAGGTCCTCACGGTGACACTGACCGACTGCGTCCTCACCGACACCCCCAGGGCGCAGGAGTGGGCGCTGTCCGCCGACGGTTCCCCCGTCGGGCGGCACGTGAAGATCGAGGAGACGGCCGGGGACCCGGCCGCGGGAGCGGCCGCCCCGCTGGCCACCTGGTACCTCACGGACGCCCGGCCGGGCGCCATCGGGGACTACAGCACCACGGCGTCCAACCACGAGACCCGCATCGGCCGGCTGACCGTGCACGCGGAGAAGATCGCCCCCGACCTGCCGGTATGAGCCCGCCTGCCTGGGTCCGCCGTGACGAGCCTGCGGCCCGACAGGGCGCGCAGCAGCGTGGACTTGCCGCAGGCGTTGGGGCCGACGATCACCGTGAAGGAGTGGTCGGGGATCTCCACCGACAGGTTCTCGG
>NZ_JBEOXU010000281.1:0-3657 GCF_040296725.1 Streptomyces sp. NPDC002044 | reverse complement strand
GTGGCCCATGTGGGGTTGTTGGGTGCCTTGGCCGGAGAAGATCATGGCGATGCGTTGGTGTTCGGTGGCGCGGCCGGTGATGAGGTGGGGGGTGGATTCACCGTTGGCGAATGCGGTGAGTGCCCGCCGGCGCTCAGCGGTGTTACCCGACACGACCACGGCCCGTTCGGCCAATGCGGTCCGGGTGGTCGCCAAGGAGAAGCCGACGTCCAGTACCGAGGCGTCGTCCGGCAGTTCGGCCGCCAAGCGCGCCGCGTGCGCGCGCAGCGCCGCCTGATTCCGGCCGGACACCACCCACGGCACTGCCGGTGACGGGCTCCGCTCGGCGGCCCGTTCCTCGGCCTCGGGTGCCTGTTGCAGGATCACGTGCGCGTTGGTGCCGCTGACTCCGAATGCCGACACGCCCGCCCGGCGGGGGTGGTCGCCTTCCGGCCACGGGCGAGTCTCGGTGAGGAGTCGCACGGCTCCGGTGGTCCAGTCGACGTGTGATGTCGGTTCGTCGATGTGGAGGGTGCGGGGGAGTAGGCCGTGGTGCATGGCTTGGATCATTTTGATGAGGCCGGCGGCGCCGGCTGCGGCTTGGGTGTGGCCGATGTTGGATTTGACGGATCCGAGCCAGAGGGGTGTGTCGCGGTTCTGGCCGTAGGTGGCGAGGAGGGCTTGGGCTTCGATGGGGTCACCGAGCCGGGTCCCGGTTCCGTGTGCTTCGACGGCGTCGACCTCACTGGGTGTGAGGCCGGCGTTCGCCAGTGCCTGCTGGATGACGCGCTGCTGGGACGGACCGTTGGGAGCACTGATGCCGTTGGAGGCCCCGTCCTGGTTGACCGCGGAGCCACTCACCACGGCGAGGACGGGATGGCCGTTGCGACGGGCGTCCGAGAGGCGCTCCAGCACCACGACGCCGGCTCCCTCACCCCAGCCGGTGCCGTCCGCCGCATCCGCGAACGCCTTGCAGCGGCCGTCGGCCGACAGCCCGCGCTGGCGGCTGAACTCCACGAAAGCCGCGGGGGTGGCCATCACGGTGACCCCGCCCGCGAGGGCGAGCGAACACTCACCACTGCGCAGCGACTGGGCCGCGAGGTGCAGAGCGACGAGGGACGACGAGCACGCGGTGTCGATCGTCACGGCCGGTCCTTCGAGCCCGAAGGAGTACGCGATGCGCCCCGAGACGACGGCAGTGGAGGAGCCGGTCAGAACGTAGCCTTCGGCGCTCTGTCCGGCGGCACCCCCGACGTAGTGCGACGTGGCTGCTCCGACGAACACGCCCGTCTTGCTCTCGCGCAGGTCTTCGATCGCGATTCCGGACCGCTCGAATGCCTCCCAGGAGACCTCCAGGAGCAGCCGCTGCTGCGGGTCCATCGCCAGTGCCTCACGGGGCGAGATCCCGAACAGGGCGGCGTCGAACCCGGCGGCGTCGACGAACGCCCCTTCCCGCGTGTACGTGGTGCCCGGACGGCTCAGCGCCGGGTCGTGGATGCCGTCGACATCCCAGCCCCGGTCGGTGGGAAAGTCCGACACCGCGTCGCGGCCGCCCGCCACCAGGTCCCAGAGTCGCTCGGGAGTGTCCGCGCCGCCGGGGAAGCGGCAGCTCATGGCGGTGATCACGATGGGATCGTCCGAGGCGGACACGGAGGCAAGGGTGGACGCCGACCGAGCGTCGGCGCCGAGCAACTGCCGCTTGAGCTCGTCCGCAAGCGATCCCGGCGACGGATGGTCGAAGACCGCGGTCGCGGCCAGGTGCAGACCGGTCACCGACTTGAGCCGGTTGCGCAGCCGCACGGCGGTCAGCGAATCGAAGCCGAGATCCCGGAAAGCGCTGCGCGGTGCGAGATCCTGCCACTGCGTGAGCCCGAGTACCGAGGCGGCCTCCGTGCGCACGAGGTCGAGGAGCGCGCGGTCCTGCTCACCGGCGGTCAGGGAGGCGAGACGCTGCCGCAGGCCGCCTTCGTCGACTTCCGCCTCTTCCCCGGCCCCGCCGTCCAGCGCGACGCGAGCCTCCGCCAGGTCGCTGATCAGCGGCCTGCGACGGGCCGCGCTGAGGGTCGGCGCGAAACGGTCCCAGGCGATGTCCGCGACCACCACCGTGGTGTCCCCGAGTTCGAGAGACCGCTGCAACGCCTCCACTGCCAGCGCCGGGTCCATCGTGCGGAGACCGACGCGCCGCAGTGTTTCCGCGGCGGCCCCTTGCGCGGCCATGCCCTCGCCGTCCCAGCTGCCCCACGCGATCGACAGCGCGTGCGAGCCGCGTCCACGGCGCTGCTGAGCGAGCGCGTCCAGGTACGCGTTCGCCGCCGCGTACGCGCCCTGGCCCGCACCACCCCACACCCCGGCACCGGAAGAGAACAAGACGAACGCGTCGAGCTCGACGTCCGCGAACGCCTCGTCGAGGTTCCGTGCCCCCAGGGCCTTGGCCGCGTAGGCCGCCGCCAACAGCTCGGCGTCAGTGTCCGCGAGTGGCGCCGTGGTGCCGACACCAGCCGTGTGGAAGACGGCCGTCACCGTGCCTCCGGTGGTGGCCAGCAGTCCCGCCAGGGCCTCGCGGTCGGCGGCGTCACATCGGACGACGTCCACCCGGATGCCGGGCGACCGGTGCTCCAGATCCGCCAGCAGTTCCGCGACACCGGGAGCGGTGCTGCCCCGGCGGTTGGTGAGAATGAGGTGCCGGGTGCCGGAGTCGGCCAGCCACTTCGCGACGTGCGTCCCCAGAGCGCCCGTGCCACCGGTGACCAGTACCGTCCCCGAAGTGCTCCAAGCGGACTGCTCCGATGCGGAAGGCTTGCGAGCCATACGCCGGCTGAACAGACCTGAGGCGCGCACCGCCACCTGGTCCTCGGCCGTCCCGGCCAGTACGGCCGCCAGCCGTGCCACCGCCCGCTCGTCGGGCTCTTCCGGCAGGTCGACCAGCCCGCCCCACCATTGCGGGTGCTCCAGCCCCGCCACCTGGCCGAGACCCCACACCCCGGCCTGTTCCGGCTCCCTGACCCGGTCCGCCGTCCCGACCGAAACGGCACCGGACGTTGCACACCACAGAGGGGCGGTCAGGCCCGCATCCGCGGCGGTGCGAAGCAACGCCAGGGTGTCTTCCGTGGGGCGACCGCCGAGCGAGAGCAGGGACAGGACGCCGCCCGTGTACTCGGGAAGGGCGCTTGCGGGCGTGCCCGATCCCGCCTCGTCCTGACCGTCGGTGGCCGGGAGTTGTGTGGTCAGCCGTTCGAGGGTGGTGACGTCGGCCCCGCCCAGTACCGCACGCGCCGCGGTGACCCACGGAAGATCGGCGTGATTCTCCGGAGCGACCACCAGCCACCTGCCGCTGGGCGGCGGCGTGAGGGAGCCCGGCTGCGGGCGCCAGTTCACCTCGTACCGCCATGCGTCGACCGTGGAACGGGTGACCTGGGTACGACGCCATTCGGACAGCAGGGACAGCGCCGGGCGCAGTTCCTCTCGCCGGTCGTCAGCCGTGAGCATCGTCGCCAGCAGATCGAGGTCCTCGGCTTCCACCGTCTGCCAGAACTGCTGCTCACCCTTGTCCTGGGCGGTGACGGCGGGCGGGGCTTCCGGTGCTTCCAGCCAGTAGTGCTGGTGTTGGAAGGGGTAGGTGGGGAGGGGGGTGTGGGGGGTGTGGTGGGGGAGGTGGGTGGTCCAGTTGATGGGGAGGCC
>NZ_JBEOXU010000280.1:0-3662 GCF_040296725.1 Streptomyces sp. NPDC002044 | reverse complement strand
CGCGCCTCAAACGCCGGCGGGGCTGGAGGGCGTCCCGGCAGACCGGGGGGTGGGGGTGGGAGGGCGTACCTGCACGCCCGGGGGTGTGGTGGGGGTGGAAGGGCGTCCCGGCAGGCTGGGGGGGTGTGGCGGGGCTGGACGGGCGTCCCGGCAGGCCGGGGGGTGGGGGCGGTGCGGTTGGCGGGGCACGGGGGGTGCCTGGGCGGGCCGGGAAGGGGGAAGTGGCCTTGGCGGGGGCGGAGGGGGTTTCGTCTGGGTCAGGTCGTCAGCAGGAGTTTGCCCACGTGGCTGCTGGACTCCAGGACGCGGTGTGCCGCCGCGGCCCGGGACATCGGGAACGTCTCGTGCACCACCGGCCGCACCCGACCCGAGGCGACCAGGGGCCACACGTGCTCGCGTACGGCCGCGATGATGGCGGCCTTCTCCTCCAGCGGCCGCGCCCGCAGCGACGTGGCGGTGATCGCCGCCCGCTTGGCCAGCAGCGCGCCGAGGTTCAGCTCGGCCTTCGCCCCGCCCTGGAGGCCGATGATGGCGAGCCTGCCGTTGACGGCCAGGGCGTCCAGGTTCCGCGTGAGGTACTTCGCGCCCATGATGTCGAGGATCACGTCGGCCCCGGCGCCGTCCGTGGCGGTCCGCAGCTCCTCCACGAAGTCCTGTTCGCGGTAGTCGATCAGGATGTCCGCGCCCAGTTCAGCGCAGCGCGCCAGCTTCTCGGGGCCGCCCGCCGTCACCGCGACCCGCGCGCCCACCGCCTTCGCCAGCTGGATCGCCATCGTGCCGATACCGCTGGATCCGCCGTGTACGAGCAGGGTCTCGCCGGGGCGCAGCCCGGCCACCATGAAGACGTTGGACCAGACCGTCGCGACGACCTCGGGGAGCGCGGCTGCCGTCACCAGGTCCACGCCGGCCGGGACGGGAAGCAGCTGCCCGGCCGGGACGGCCACCTTTTCCGCGTAACCGCCGCCGGCCAGCAGCGCGCAGACCTCGTCCCCCACCGACCAGCCTGACACCCCGGGCCCGAGGGCGGAGATCCGTCCGGAGCACTCCAGGCCGGGGTGACGGGAGGCGCCGGGCGGAGGGTCGTAGAACCCCTGGCGCTGGAGGACGTCGGCGCGGTTCACGGCGCTCGCCGCGACGTCGACGAGGACCTCGCCCTCGCCCGCCACCGGATCGGGTACGTCGGTCCAGACGAGGGCCTCGGGGCCGCCGGGCTGCTCGATGGTGATCGCATGCATGGCCCGGAGGCTACGCGAACGGTCCCCCGCGGCGCAGCATCCGCCGGGTCGGCTCCGCCGGCGCTCCTATTCGGCCGGTCCGAGGGTGACCGGCGGTGAACTCGGCGGGACCGCACGCACGATGGTGATGAGACGGTCCGTCAGCTGCAACGGGCTCGCGTGCGAGTCGTCGTACGCCAGCAGCCGGTGCCCGCGCAGCACGCTCACCACCAGGTCGTTCGTCTCCCGCACCGACTTGCCCACCTCGGCCTTGGTGACCGGCCGTTCGATGAGGTCGAGGCCGCTGCCCTGCTGGATCAGGTCCTCCATCACGGTGCCCGCGCTCGGGCTGAGGACCGACAGGCCCAGCAGCCGCCCGGCCGCGCTCGCGCTGGTGATGACCGCGTCCGCGCCGGACTGGCGCAGCAGCGGGGCGTTCTCCTCCTCGCGCACCGCGGCGACGATCTTCGCGCCGCGGTTGAGCTGGCGCGCGGTCAGCGTCACCAGGACGGCCGTGTCGTCCCGCTGGGTGGCGATGACGATCTGACGGGCCTTCTGGAGTTCGGCCCGCAGCAGGACTTCGGAGCGGGTGGCGTCGCCGACGACGCCGGTGAAGCCCTCCGCGTTCGCCATGTCGATCACCTTGGCGCTCGGGTCGACGATGACGACCTGCTCCTTGGAGAGGCCGGTGGCCAGCAGCGTCTGCAGGGCGGACCGGCCCTTGGTGCCGAAGCCGACGACGACCGTGTGCTCACGCAAGTTCTTCCTCCAGCGGTTCAGCCGCCACTCTTCTCGGGTCCGCTCGGTCAGCACTTCCAGGGTCGTGCCGACCAGGATGATCAGGAACAGCACCCGCAGCGGGGTGATGAGCAGGACGTTCACCAGCCGCGCGCTGGCGCTGTACGGGACGATGTCGCCGTACCCGGTCGTCGACAGGGTGACGGTGGCGTAGTAGAGGCAGTCGAGGAGGTCGACCTCCTCGTTGGCGTTGTCGTGGTAGCCGGCGCGGTCCAGCCACACGATGAGGACCGTCAGGAAGAGCACGAACAACGCCATCATCAGGCGTTTGGTGACCTGGGCGAGTGGCTTTTCGACGATGCGTTTGGGCAGCTTGATGCGCCGGGAGACGAGCTTCTCGTCCGCCCCCCGGGCCATGGCGTCCTGGCCGTGGAGTTTCACGTGAAACATCCTCCCGAAGCCCAGGGCAGATCGAGAATCTCCAGCTCCTGTCCCGACCGCGCTCCGTGTGCCGGTACGACGGCCAGCGCGTCGGCGGCCGCCACCCCGCGCAGCATCGCGGGGCCGTTGTACCGCAGCGGTACGGCGTGTTCGTCGTTCAGCAGGACCGGCACCAGGCGGGTGTCGTACGGGTGGCCCGGGACGTCGCCCTGGACCGCCGCGGAGTAGCGGGGGCGCCGGCGGCGGCCCGCGAGGGCGCGCAGCAGCGGTTCGGCGAGGGTGAGCAGCCCGGAGACGGCGGCGAGCGGGTTCCCGGGCAGTCCGACGACGTACCGCGCGTCCGTCCGGTCGCCGACGCGGGCCAGCAGCATCGGGTGCCCGGGGCGGACGGCGACCCCGTCGACGAGCAGTTCGGCGCCGGCCCGGAGCAGCACCGGGTGGACGTGGTCGACGGGGCCGGAGGCGGTGCCGCCGGTGGTGACGATCACATCGGCGGTGGAGGTGGTGACGGCCTTCAGCAGGGCCTCGGCCCCGGCGGGATCGTCGCCGAGCCGGCGGGTCCCGGTGACCTCGGCACCGAGGCGGGTGAGCCAGGGGGCGAGCAGGGGGCCGAGGGCGTCCCGGATCAGGCCGTCGTGCGGAAGTCCGGAGGTGAGCAGTTCGTCCCCGAGCACCAGGATCTCCACGCGGGGCCGGGGCCGGGTGGTCAGCTCGTCGTACCCGGCGGCCGCGGAGAGGCCGAGCACGGCCGGGGTGACCAGGGAGCCCGCGGGCAGCAGCAGGTCGCCGGAGCGGCACTCCTGGCCGCGCGGGCGGATGTCCTGGCCGGTGAGGACGCGCCGGTCGGCGAAGAGCTGGGAGCCGTGCTCGCGGCAGTGTTCGCTGCGGATCACGGCGGTGGTCTCGGCGGGGATCCGGGCTCCGGTGGCGATCCGTACGGCCTCCCCGTCCGCGAGGGGCTCGGGGCGACCGGAACCGGCGAGGGCGTCGCCGCCGGTGCGTACGGTCCAGGGGCCGGGGCCGGCGACGGCCCAGCCGTCCATGGCGGAGGTGTCGAAGGACGGCAGGTCGGTCAGGGCGTCCAGGGGGGCGGCCAGCACCTCGCCGAGGGCGTCGGCGAGCGGAACCCGGTGGGTGCGGGCCCGCGCGGCGGTCCCGGCGTGTACGGCGGTGTCCCGGCGTCGACATCAAATCGCTCATGGCATACGCCCGCTGGCTCGGGCCCGGCGAGGGCCTGATGATCCGGCTGCCCGAGACGGTAACCGCCCT
>NZ_JBEOXU010000279.1:0-3830 GCF_040296725.1 Streptomyces sp. NPDC002044 | reverse complement strand
CGTCGCCACCGTGTTGCGCGTCCTCTACCTGGTCTTCAACGAGGGCTATTCCGCCGCGCCGCGGGCTGCTCGCGGGCTGCGCGGTCGCCATCGGCCTGTTCTGCACGTGCCGGATCTGCTGCGCCGACGAGTACGAGGGCCCCTGGTCCCGGAAGAAGCGCGAGGGCTGCTGCTCGAACTGCGACTGCCCGTCGGGCTGTGACTGCGACGGCTGCTGCTGCCCCTGCGACTGAGGGCCCGTCAGATTCCACAGGTCCGGACGGGGTACTCCGCGGTTCCCGTCCTGGCCGGTGTGGAAGGGTTGAGCGGCATGAGCGACGACGCAGACGATCCGCACGCCGACTGGCGGACCTGGCACGAGCGACGGCTGGCCTCCGTGTCCGCCCCGTACGGGCCCCTCGCCCTGACCGGGACCCACTGGCTCGCCGACTACCCGGAAGGTCGACTTCCGGCCGTTCCGGGGCTCTGGCGCGCGACCGGCGGCGCGGTGACGCTCGCCGCCCGCGCCGGGGACTCCCTGCGCGTGGACGGCGAGCCCTTCACGGGTGAGACCGTGCTCGCCGCCGACGAGGGCCCGCCCTCGGGCTCCCGGGTCTGCGCGGGCGAGGTGCGGCTCGTGGTGATCCGCCGGGAAGGGGAGTGGGCGGTCCGCGTCTTCGATCCCGGCTCCGAGGCCCGCCGGGCGTTCGCCGGCATCGAGGCCACCCCGTACGACCCGGCCCTCGCGCTCGCGGGCCGGTTCCGGCCGTACGCCGAGGACCGGACCGTCCAGGTCGAGAACGCCGACGGGCGTGCCCGGGGCCTCGGGCTCGGCGGTGAACTCGCCTTCGCCTTCGAGGGCGCCGAGCACACCCTCCAGGTCGCCGTCGACGGGGACGACGGCGGCCTCTGGGCCGTGTTCGGCGACGCCACCGGCGGCCGCTCCAGCTACCGCTTCCGCTTCCTGAGGCCCGGCGCCCCCGCCCCGGACGGCTCGGTCACGGTGGACCTCAACCGGGCGCTGCTGCCGCCCTGCGCCTTCGCGGACCACTTCGTGTGCCCGTTCCCGCCACCGGGGAACACGCTGCCCTTCGAGGTGGCGGCGGGCGAGCGGCGGCTGAAAGCCGCCCTTGCGACCGATATCTGACGACAGCACACTCCCGAGAGTGCTTGTCAGGGACACGGCATGAGCGTGTGCGCTCCCCGTGCCCCTGCCGCGCCTCACGGGCTCCGGCACCCCCACGAACGCCGGGCCCCCGAACCCTCCCGGAGGACGATAAGTGAGGATCAAGAGCATCACCCGTACCAGGCTGCTCGCGGCGGCCACCGGCCTGGCCGCCGTCGCGGCCCTGGCCGCCCCCACCGCCGCCAGCGCGGACACGCAGGACGGCGGGTTCAGCGCCTCCCGTCTCGCCTCGGCCGGCGCATCCGTCCTGCGCGCCGATGTCGCCGGAACCGCCTGGCACACCGACCCCGCCACCGGGACCCTCGTGGTCACGGCCGACTCCACCGTCTCCGCCGCCGCGCTCGCGAGAATCAAGCGCGAGGCGGGGGCCGACGCCGGCGCTCTGCGCATCGAGCGCACCCCGGGCAAGCTGACCAAGCTGCTCTCCGGCGGCGACGCGATCTACGCGTCGAGCTGGCGCTGCTCGCTCGGCTTCAACGTGCGCAGCGGAAGTACGTACTACGCGCTCACCGCCGGGCACTGTACGGACGGCGCCGGCACCTGGTGGAGCAACTCCGCCAAGACCACCGTGCTCGGCTCGACCACCGGGTCCAGCTTCCCCACCAACGACTACGGCCTGATCAAGTACGCCAGCAACTCGCCGGTCCCTCCCGGGACCGTCGGCAGCCAGGACATCACCACCGCGGTCAACGCCACCACCGGCATGGCCGTCAAGCGGCGGGGGTCCACCACGGGCACCCACAGCGGCTCGGTCACCGGCCTCAACGCCACCGTCAACTACGGCGGCGGCGACGTCGTCTACGGCATGATCCGCACCAACGTGTGCGCCGAGCCCGGCGACAGCGGCGGCCCGCTCTACTCGGGCACCCGCGCCGTCGGCCTCACCTCCGGCGGCAGCGGCAACTGCTCCTCCGGCGGGACCACGTTCTTCCAGCCCGTGGTCGAGGCCCTCAACGCCTACGGGGTCAGCGTCTACTGACGGTGACCCACGCGCCCCCGGCCGCACCCCTGGACGTCCTTCCGCCATCTGGGAGGATGTCCAGGGTGTCCACGGGGGAGGCTCGCGCATGAAACGCATCGGAGTGACCGGTCACCGGTCCATCCCCGGCAGGGCGCTCGCCCACGTGGAGAGCGCCCTGCGGGCCGTGCTGGGCCGTCACGAAGGGCCGCTGGAGGCCCTCTCCAGCCTCGCCGACGGCGCCGACCAGCTGTTCGCCGCCATCGCCCTCGAACACGGCGCCGACCTCACCGTGGTGATCCCCAGCGGGGATTACGAGGACGCCTTCGAGGACGCCGAGGCCCTGGCCCGCTACCGGGGGCTCAAGTGCCGGGCCGCCCAGGAGGTGCGGATGGACTTCGCCCACTCCACCGACGAGGCCTACTACGCCGCCGGCACCTACATCGCCGACTCCTGCGACCGGCTCGTCGCCGTCTGGGACGGGCTGCCCGCGCGCGGGCACGGCGGCACCGCCGAGATCGTCGCCTACGCCCGGACCCTCGGCAAGCCGGTCACCGTCATCTGGCAGGAGGGTGCGACCCGGGACTAGGGCGGGTCTGAGACGCAGCGCCGGGCGCCCGAAGGGCGCGAGCCAGGCGGGACTTCTCAGACCCGCCCTGGCCGCGCCCCCACCCCCACACGGACGTCAGCTGCTGTGCCGGGCCAGCCAGTCCGTGTGCTGCGGCGACACGTACCGCTCGGTCTCGTACACCGACGACGGCCACTGGGACTCGGTGATCGTCGTCTGCATCACGACCATCATCGCCGCGAGGTCCTGCTCGATCAGGGTGTGCGCCTCGATCAGCGGATGGTGCCGGCGCACCTCGTTCCAGGCGATCCCGGCCGCGGCGGCCGCGCTCAGCAGCCCGGTCAGCTCCGCCCCCGGACCCGAGCCGAACATCCCGAACACCGCGAACAGCAGGGCCAGGCAGGTCAGCAGCACGATCGTCCACGACCACAGCGCCGTCGCCCGCCGCGACACCTCCGTCCGCCGCCGGTACCAGTTGCGCTGCTCGATCAGCCGGTCCCGGACGTACGTCTCGCGCCGTGCCGGGTAGCCCATCCCGCGCAGCCGCTCCATCGCGCCCGTGATCTCCCCGCCCTCCGGGACCACCCCGGCCGCCCGCGGGTCCTCCCAGCCCATCTTGCGCAGCTCGTCCAGGCCCTTCTCCAGCCGCGTCCGGTACGTCGTCCCCGCGTCCGCGGCATCGCTGCCGAACGGCGCCCCGTGCACGGCGTACCGCCAGGCCAGGGACTTGATGAACTCCGCGGCACTGCGGTTGAGCTGCCACTGCGGGCGGGCCCGCCGCCTGGTCGCCCGTACGCCCACGGCCAGCACCCCGGCGTACGCCAGCGCGCTCAGCAGCCCGAACAGGCGCACCGGACCCAGCTCCGGGCCCGCCGGCAGCGCCGCCGCCGCGGCGGCCGTGACCAGCAGCAGCAGCTGGCCGCGGGTCGCCTGGGTGGACTCCCGCTGGCGGGAGATCGCGGCCTGGTCGGTGTGATGGAAGAGGGCCGGCAGGTCCTCGTGTCGAAAGGTCATGCTGTCGGTCACAGCGCCCCCTGCTGTCGGGTTGAGCACCAGGTCGAACGGTCGCGGGGAACGGAAGTCCACGGCCTCCTGGTGGTGCAGTTCCAGCCGGGCTCCGACACCGAGCCGGATCGCGG
>NZ_JBEOXU010000278.1:0-3846 GCF_040296725.1 Streptomyces sp. NPDC002044 | reverse complement strand
GGCGACGACGTCCTTGGTGCCGTCCTTGTCGATGACGAGGTAGTTGACGGCGGAGGCGCCGGGCCTCAGCTTGACGTACGCGCACCGAGCCGCCGGGTCAGGGCGCGCCGGCGGTCGGGCCCGGCCGCGCCGTCGATCCATCCGGCGGCCCGGTCTCCGAGGTCCGCGGCCGGGTCGAGGTCGAGGAGGACCCGTACGGCCAGGGCGGCGCCCTGCATCAGCGGGGAGGCGTCCCGGGCGAGGCCGGCGAGGGCGGCGTCGGTGCGCAGGCCGAGGTGGAACGCGGCGGCCCGGTCGGCGAGCGCGACGAGGGCGGCCGCGTCGGCGGGATCGTCACTGCCGGCGAGGCCGGGCAGGGAGCGTACGGCGGCTTCGAGCAGGTCACCGGTGAGCGCGGCGGCGGTGGCGCGGGTCTCCTCCCCGGCGCCGGGGAGGTGGCCGCGGTGCAGGGCTTCCAGGAGGTCGAGGGCGTCGAGGAGTTCGGGCAGGGTGGCGGTCCGCGGCAGGACGGAGGCCGCCTCGTGGAGTCGTACGCCGACCAGTTCGGGCAGGTCGCAGCGCGCGGCGGCGGCCAGCCCGGCGAGGATCCCGGCCGGGGTCGGGCCGCCGTCGGCGGCGGCGCGGCGGGCGGTGTCGCGCAGCGTCCCGGCGGCCGCCTGGGCGGCGGTGACGCCGCGTACCCCGGCGAGGTCGAGGCGCGCGGGGACGGACGGGGTCCAGGCCAGGCGCCACTTGGTGCCGAGGGCGGAGCCGTCACCGGTGGCGGCCACGGCGACCGGTTCCCCGTACGAGGCGCCGCAGACGGCGAGGCGTTGCAGCAGGACCTCGCGGCGGCCGTCGAGGGGTGAGCGGAGCGGGTCGAGACGGAGCTCGCGGGGGGCGGGGTCGTCGGGGCCCGGGAGCCGCAGTTCCGCCACCTCGGCCTCGACCGAGGGGCCGAGGCCGGAGCGGGGCGCGTGCGGGGTGATCCGCCCGCGGGACGTGCCGACGAACACCGCCTCCAGGGCGCGGGCCAGGGCCCGGCCCCGGCCGAGGGGCTCGCCCTGGCCGAGGACGGTGGTGACGGCCTCGATGAGCTCGCCGCGGCCCGGCGCGGGGAGTCCGCGCAGGACCGCGAGGTCGCAGGCGAGGCGCAGGGCTTCGGCGGCCTCGCCGGTCCCGGCCGTGTGCCCGGCGCGGCGCAGCTCGCGGCAGAGCCGGGTGACGGCGACGGAAGCCGCCTCCCGCACCCGGACCGGGTCGCCCGCGGCGTGCAGGACGGCCTGCTGCCAGAGCGGGTCGCGGATGCCGGCGGGGTACCCGGAACGGGAGTCGAGCAGGTCGAAGGAGTACGGCACGAACGAGGTGACCGCCCCGCCCCCGGACTCGGCAACGGCCCCCGCGACCCCGCGACCGGCGCGGATGCCCACCGCGGACGCGGCGCCGGTGCCCCGGGCGGACACTCCGCCGGAACCGGCCGCGATGCCGGCTCCCCAGGCGGACCCGCCCCCGGAGGGCGCAGGACCGGAGAGCGCCGCGCCGGCGGGCGCCGCGCCGGCGGGCGCGAAGCGCGCGGAGCCGGTGGGCGCGGCGGGCGTCGCCGCCCCGGAAGCCACCGTGGTGCCTGCGGCCGACGCGCTCCCCGGGGCCCCCGCGCCGGTCGGCGCACGCCGCGCGGAACCGGTGGCCGCCGCGGACGACGTCGGGGCTGCGGTGGCGCCGGAGCCCGCGGCATCGGCGGCCCCGGCGGGGGTGGTTTCCCACGGCGCGGGGGCGTGCGTGGGCGGGCCCAGGAGGGCCGGGGCGTGGAAGGCGCCGATCACGGCGGCCACCGTCCGGCCGCCGGCCGCCGCCGTGGCGATCACCTCGCGCATGTGGGCCTCGCGGGCCAGGTCCGTGGCCGGGACGGCCGCGTCCTCGCGCAGGGCCCAGCCGACGCCGAGCGCGGCCCGCCGTACGGCTTCCGGGGAGCATCCCGGAGCGAGGACCTCGACGGCGCGGTCCCACATGTCCTCGCCGGTGCGGCCCGTCCCGGCGGCGGTGAGCCCGTCCGCGTACGAGCGCCCCGGAGCGAGCGGGTCCGCACCGGGAGCCGGTGCGGACTCCGGGGCCCCGTCGACGGCGGGAGCCGGCTGCCCGGGCCGGTCCGGTCCGGCGTCCGCGGGAGTACCGGCCCACGCGCGGGACGACAGGGGGAGGTCGCAGCACAGCACGGCCGCACCGCGGGCGCGCGCCCAGCGGATCGCGGCCAGTTCGGGCGAGAAGTCCGCGAACGGGTAGAACGCCAGGCGGCCGTCCTCCCCCGTTCCCGCCAGGGCGACCGGGGCCACCGTCTCGGGATCGGCGAGGTGCTCCAGCCATGGCTGGAACTCCGCCGGCAGCTCCACGCACACCACGTCCGCACCCGAGGCGTCCAGCAGCTCCCCGACCACCGCGGCCAGTGCGGGACTGTGGTGGCGCACCCCGAGCAGGTACGGCGTACGGGACGCCGCCAGCGCGGCGACCGCGTCGCGCGGGTCGGTACGCGTCATCACAGGCTCCCGCGCAGGTCCCACAGGCGGCGCCACATGGCCGAACCGTCCTCGGCGCGGCGGCGCACCGGGCCGTCCCAGTACCCCAGCAGCCGCGCGTGGTCGGCCGGGTCGTCCTTCCGTACGACGCCCAGCAGGTGGCCCGGCAGCAGGTCCAGCACGTCACCGCCCGGAAGGTACGCGGCGGCGACCCCCAGCGACGCGGCCACCTGCACGGCCTCCGCGGTGGACATGACCGTGCCGGGGCGCTCCACGTCCCAGCCCTCGGCGGAACGCCCCGAACGCAGGTCCCGGAAGACGGTGACGAGGGCGTCGAGGACGGCGTCGTCGACGCCGAACGCGGCGCCCGCCCGCCGGACGGCGGCGACCGCCTGGCGGCGGATCAGCGCGGCCTCCGCGTCCGCGTCCGCGATCGGGGCGACGGTCTCGAAGTTGAAGCGGCGCTTGAGGGCGGCGGACATCTCGGAGACGCCTCGGTCGCGGAGGTTGGCGGTGGCGATGACCGTGAAGCCGGGGGCCGCGGAGACCACCGCGTCCTCGGTGGCGGTGAGTTCGGGCACGCTGACCCGGCGGTCGGACAGGATCGACACCAGCGCGTCCTGCACCTCGGGCAGGCAGCGGGTGATCTCCTCGACCCGGACCACCCGCCCGGTCCGCATCGCGGACAGCACCGGGGAGTCGACGAGGGCCTGCGCGGTGGGTCCCTGGGCGAGCAGCAGCGCGTAGTTCCAGCCGTAGCGGAAGGCGTCCTCGGTGGTACCGGCCGTGCCCTGCACGGTGAGGGCGCTGGTTCCGCTGACGGCGGCGGCCAGCAGTTCGGACAGCATCGACTTGGCGGTGCCGGGCTCGCCGGTGAGCAGCAGGCCGCGCTCACCGGCGAGGGTGACGACGCAGCGCTCCACGAGGGAACGTTCGCCGACGAACTTGGCGGCGATGGCCATCCGCGCGGGCAGCCCGGACCCGGCGCGCCGCTCGGGCAGCACGAGTTCGGTGCCGTCGCTTCCGCTGCCGCAGACGAACGTGACCACGGCGCGCGGGGTCAGGGCCCAGCCGGGCGGGCGGGGGCCGGGGTCCTGGGCGGCGAGGAAGGCGAGCTCGGCGGCGTACCGCTCCTCCGCCGGGAGTACCTGGCGGGCGGGAGCCGCCGGGGCGGGCTGGTCGGTGACGGTCATCGGGGTGTTCCTCCGGTGGGGTGGTGCGGGTCGTGGGCGGGACGGTGAGAGGCGGGGACAGTGCTGGCGGGGGGCTCGGCGGGCGGGCAGCGGGAGTCCTCGTACAGCTCCAGGGTCTTCTTCGCCTCGGGCTTGCCGACGACGACCGTGGTGCCGTCCTCGCC
>NZ_JBEOXU010000277.1:0-3947 GCF_040296725.1 Streptomyces sp. NPDC002044 | reverse complement strand
TGGAGCCCGGCCGGGCCTCGCCGCCGGTCACCCCGGCCCGACGATCCAGCGCCGCAGGACCCCGTCCAGCCCGCCCGCGGCGAGCAGCGTGCCGTCGGGGGAGAAGGCGAGCCCCTGGACGGCCGGGCCGCTCCCGTCGAGCAGCGGGACGCCCACGGGCTCGCCCGTCCCCGGATCCCACAGCCGCACCCGCCCGTCCGCCCCCGCCGTCGCGAGCAGCGAGCCGTCCGGCGAGAACACCGCTTCGTACGCGTCGCCCAGGTGCGCGAGGACCGGATCGCCGAGCGGCCGTCCGGTGCCGGGGTCCCAGCGCCGCACGGTTCCGTCGGCGCCCGCCGTGACGAGCGTCCGGCCGTCCGGCGCGAAGGCGACCGCCCAGACCGTCCCCGATCCTGCGCGCAGCAGCCGTCCGGGGGCCCCGCGCCGGCGCGGGAGGTCCCACAACCACACCAGCCGGTCCGCGCCCCCGCTGGCGAGCAGCGAGCCGTCGGGGGAGAAGGCCAGGGCGACGACCTCGTTCTGGTGACCGGTCAGCGGGCCGCCCAGTGCCGCGCCGACGGCCGGATCCCACAGCCGCACCGTGGCGTCCGCTCCGGCCGTGGCGAGCAGCTGCCCGTCCGGGGCGTACGCGGCCCGTTTCACGGCGCCCCGGTGTCCGGCCAGGGTGGTCCGCGCACTGCCGTCGGCGACGTTCCACAGGGTGATCCCCCGCCCGCCGCGCGCCGTGGCCAGGCTCCCGCCGTCCGGGGAGAACGCCAGGGCCCAGGCGGCCGCGGTCATCGGGGCGCGGCCGCGCCGGGTCACCGGGTCCCACAGGAGGGCCGTCCCGGCTCCGGTGGTCGCGCCGAGGACCGACCCGTCGGGGGAGAACGCCACCCGGAACAGCGCGGCGCCGGCGTCGAGCGGCGGCAGCTGTACGCCGCCGTCGCGCAGCGCCTCCTCGAAGGCCCGGGCGGCCAGGGACCGCGCGGCGGCCGCCCGCGGGAGCGGGCGCACCACGGTGTCGCCGCGCGCCGATGGGCGGTCCGGTGCCTCGTCCGGGCCGTCGTCCGGGGCGTGGGGTGGGGTGTGCGGCGGTGTGCCGGGGCGGGCCGGGCCGGCGGGCTGGAGGGCGGCCAGCGCCCGCCAGCGGGTCCGCCAGGGGGCGAGCGCGGGGGCGCCGTGCGGAGGCACGGGCACCTCCCGGCCGTACTCGTCGTACGCGTACAGGACCCGCACCAGCGCCATCAGCGTGTCGAAGCCCGGCAGCCGCTTGCCGCGGAACACGTCGCTCTGCGTGGCCACCGGCAGCCGGAGGTCGCCGCCCGTCCTCGCGGCCCGGGCGGCGAGGTCGCGGTACGAGCGGCTGCCGCGGGCGTGACGCAGCCCCCGCAGGTCGGCCGCGAAGGCGGCCAGGCCCTCCTCGAAGCTGCCGTGCGGTTCCATCCGGTGCCCGCCCCCAAGGTCGACTGCCGCCCACGCTAAGGCCGTCCGCCGGCCCGGGAGGCGGAACCGGGCAGAACGGGGCCGGACGTTTCCGAACGGGGCCGTACCGTTAGGGGTGTTCGGAGCCGTACTGTCCGAGCTGGGCTCCGACCTGGGCTCCGTCCGGGGCGGTCCGGTGCTGACCGGCTCCGTCCCGGTCCGTTCCGTACGCGCGGTCCGGAGCCGGGCCGGGGGCTGAAATCGGGGCATGACCACATCACCGTCGCCGCGGACCGATCCGCCGTTCCTCACGCTGCACGCCGCCGTCGTCCTGCTCGCCGCCCTGCTCGCCGGGCTCGTCGCGGGCGGGCTGAGCTTCCTCGGCGGGACGCCTCCCGCCCTGGCGGTCCTGGCCGGTCTGACCGCCGCGGGCGGGTCCGTGCCCGTACTGCGCGGGCTGATCCGGTGAGGGAGCGGCCGGAGGGCGGCCGCCTTCCGGGCGTTCGGGCGACGGGCGGCCGGGCCGCGGGCGTTCGGGCCGCGGGCGTTCAGCCGGCGGGCGGGATCTCGCCCGAGCCGCGGGCCACGAGGCGGGTCGGGAGTTCCAGCCGGACCGGGGGCAGGTCCGCGCCCGCCAGGCGCTGGAAGAGGCGGTCCGTGGCCACCCGGCCCAGGGCCGCCGCGTCCTGCGCGACCACCGTGATGCCGGGGCGCAGCAGATCGGCGAGCTCGAAGTCGTCGAAGCCGACCAGCGCCACCGGGCGGGTCCCGGCCGCCAGCACCCGTACGAGCGTGACCGTCACCCGGTTGTTCCCGGCGAAGAAGGCGGTCACCGGCCCCGGCCCGGCCAGCATCCCGGCGGCGGTGGCCGACACCCGGGCGGGAGCGGTGGAGCCGAGCGACACCCACGATTCGGCCACCGGCAGCCCCGCGGCCTCCATGGCGCTGCGGTAGCCGCGCAGCCGCTCGGTGGCGGTGTGGATGTGCGGATGGTCGCCGACGAAGCCGATCCGCCGGTGCCCCGCGGCGATCAGGTGGGCGACCCCGTCCCGGGCGCCGCCGAAGTTGTCGGAGAGGACGACGTCCGCGTCGATCCGCCCCGCGGGGCGGTCCACGAACACCGTGGCCACCCCGGCGCGCATCTCCGGCTCCAGGTAGCGGTGGTCGTCCCCGGCCGGGATCACGATCAGCCCGTCCACCCGTCGGGCGCACAGCGCGAGCGCCAACTCCCGCTCGCGGTCCGGGTCCTCGGCGCTGGAACCGTTGATCAGCAGCGCGCCGTGCGCGCGGGCCACCTCCTCCACCGCCCGGTTCAGGGGACCGTAGAACGGGTCGGCGAGGTCCTCCAGGACCAGCCCCACGGTCGCGGTCCGGCCCTTGCGCAGCACGCGCGCGCTGTCGTTGCGGCGGAACCCGAGGGCCTCGATGGCCTCGTGGACCCGCTTCTCCGTGTCCGCAGTGACCCCCGGCTCGTCGTTGACCACGCGGGACACCGTCTTCAGCCCCACCCCGGCCCGGGCCGCCACGTCCTTCATGGTCGGCCGGTTGCCGTAGCGGTGCTCGGTGGCGCGGCGGCTGTGGGGCACGGTGGGGAAACCTCCGGAGGTATCGGACGGGCTCTGACCTTGAGGATAAGCACTCGGCCGAGAGTGAGGTTTCCGTGGCAGGGTGGTGCGGGCAAGCCACTGGGGGCTCCGGACGAGCCATGGGGAGAGGGGTAGACGTGATTGTCTGGATCAACGGCACCTTCGGCGCCGGAAAGACCAGCACGGCCCGCGAACTGACCGCAATCCTGCCGGACGGCACCCTGTTCGACCCGGAGTTCGTCGGGGACGCCCTGCGCGTGCTCCTGCCCCGCAAGCGGCTGGCGGAGGTGTCCGACTACCAGGACCTGCCCAGTTGGCGGCGTCTGGTGGTGGACACCGCCGCGGCGCTGCTCGCCGAACTGGGCGGGGTGCTCGTCGTACCGATGACGCTGCTGCGGCAGGAGTACCGGGACGAGATCTTCGGCGGGCTGGCGGCGCGCCGGATTCCGGTGAGACATGTGCTGCTCGCCCCTGCGGAAACGATTCTTCGGCAGCGGATCGCGACGCGGGAGGAACCGGGTGCCTCCCAGGACGTGGACGTGCGGGTCCGCCAGTGGGCGTACGACCACATCCCGGCCTACCGGCAGGCGCTGGGCTGGCTCACCGCCGACGCCCACGTCGTCGACAACGGCGTCCTGGGCGTGCGCGAGACCGCCGAGCGGATCGCCGAGGCCGTCCGCACGGAAGCCGCCCCCGTGTGCGACATCGTCCAGACCCCGGAGCCCACCCGCGAGACGGTGGCCGCCGGGGTGCTGCTCTTCGACGAGCGGGACCGGGTGCTGCTGGTGGACCCGACGTACAAGGCCGGCTGGGAGTTCCCCGGCGGCGTCGTCGAGCCGGGCGAGGCTCCGGCCCGCGCGGGCGCCCAGTCGGGACCTTCATGGCTGCCGGTCGCCGGCACGAGACGCGGGACGTGCGCGTCCCCCCGGCGCAGCGCGAGCTGCGGTTCACCGGTGG
>NZ_JBEOXU010000276.1:0-3949 GCF_040296725.1 Streptomyces sp. NPDC002044 | reverse complement strand
CTCGCCCGACTTCCTCGGCATGCTCCCCGACGACGTCCGCCAGCAGCTGGTCTGGGGGATGCTCGGCGCGGACGTGCTGGGCTTCCACACGGGCGCGAAGACGACCCGGCGGAAGGTCGGGGCGGTCGCGTTGCCTCCGGCAGCATCGCCTCGGCGACCTGGAGCGCGGCCACGGGGTCGACGGTGCCGTGGCCCCGGGCGTCGTCGCGGCCGCCGGCGGGCGAGTCCGTGGCGGTGTCCTCCAGCAGCTTCTTGATCTGCGGCGGGGAGAGGTCCGGGTGGGCGGCCTTGACCAGGGCCACCGAGCCGGAGACGAAGGCCGCCGCCGCGCTGGTGCCCCAGCCCTCGTAGTAGGAGCGGTCGGGGTCGGCGATGACCACGTCCACGCCGGGGGCGCTGACGGTGGCGTACCAGTTCCGGGTGGAGAAGGGGGCCTTGCGGCCCCGGCGGTCGACGGCCGTCACCGCGATCACACCGGGGTAGGCCGCCGGGTAGGAGACCCGGTCGCCGCTCTCGCCGCCGTTGCCGGCGGAGGCGACGACGACCACGCCCTTGGCGAGGGCGTACTGGACGGCCGCGTCCTCCCCCGCCTCGTGGTGCGCGGAGTCACTGTCGTCGCCGAGCGACAGGTTGATCACGTCGGCCCCGTGGTCGGCGGCCCAGCGGATGCCCTCGGCGAGGGCGCCGCCCTTGCCCTCGCGGGCCTTGGCGCGGCCCGGGTCGCCTTCCTCCAGGATCACCCGGACCGGCAGGATCTTCGCCTGCGGGGCGATGCCGAGGACGCCTTGGCTCCGGCTGGGGCCGTGGCCGTGTCCGGCGATGATGCCGGCCATGGCGGTGCCGTGCCGGGCCCAGGAGCGGTCGCCGCGGCCGGCGCCCATGCCGATGAGGTCGGTGCCGGCCAGCACCTGGCCGGCGAGGTCGGGGTGCGCGTCGTCGACCCCGGTGTCCAGGACGGCGACGGTGACACCGTCGCCCCGGGTGGTCCCCCACGCCTCCTCGGCGCGCAGGGCCAGCAGGCCCCACTGGCGGTCCCGGACGGTGTCGGCGGCGGCCGGGGGCGCGACCGCCGCGGAGACGAGGAGCACCGCGGCGGTCAGGGCGGCGGCGCCCGGTCCGAACGCCCGCCCGGGGCGGCGGCGGGTCATCGGGCGGGCTCCGGCGCGGCGGGCGGGGCGGCGAGCGCCCGCAGGGCGGCTTCGATCCGGTCGGCGACCGCCTCGGCGTCGTGTCCCAGGCCCGCCTGGGCGACGGCTCCGGTGGCGTCCTTCTTCATCGCCTCTTCCGCGGGGCGGGGGGCGTCCACGGAGCGGCCGTCGCCGAAGGCGGAGACGGCGTAGACGACGACGGGCGCCTCGGGGAGCACGGCGACGCTCCAGGCCGCGCGCTGGGCGTCGGTGAACCCGTACGCGGGCGGGGCGGTGAGCCGGGTCGCGGCCACGGCCATCGCGGCCGCGTCGGCGGGGGTGAAGGCCATGCCGACGGCGATCAGGGAGGAGCGGGTGGCGTCGGTGTAGGTGGCGCGCAGCACGCGGGTGCAGCCGGTGGCGGCGAGCCGGTCCCGCCACTCGGCGGAGAGCGCCGCCACGCAGTCGGCGTCGGGCGCGACGGCGATCCGCGTCCAGGTGCGGTCGGCGCCGCCGGGGCCGGCCGCGGGGCCGGCCAGTACCGGCGGGAAGAGGCTGTCCACGGGGGCGGTGTGCCACAGCGAACCGGCCGCGCGGTAGGCGGCGTCGGGGGGCAGGGGCCGCTGGGCGGCGCGGTGTTCGGCCCAGGCGGCGGCGCCGGCTCCGCCGGCGAGGCCGGTCCCGAGGAGGCCGCACAGGACGGCGGCGAAGACGCGTCCGGGGCGGCGGCGCGGGCGGGCCGCGGGGGGCGTGGCCGACAGCGGCTCGGGCTCGCCCGGCAGCTCGGTCCGCGGTGTCGTCGTGGTCATCCGGCGGCTCCGCCCCCCGTTCCGTACGGCTGCCTGCCCGTACTCTACGGCTCCTCCCGGCGGGGCGGTACGCGGGCCTCGGCGGCCCGGCGGCCCGCGCGGGGGTCCGGGCCGGGGGCCGGGCGGCGCGGGTACCGGTACGGACCGGCGGCGCGGGTACCGGTACGACCGGCGGCGCCACGGCGCGGGTAGCGGGACCCGTGGACCCCTACCCACCGGTAGTACGTTCTGGCAAGCTGCGGCCCATGAACTCCCCCGCCGCCGACCGGGCCCGGTACGACCGGGCGACCGCGCACCTCGACGCGCCGCTGGCCATCGTGGACCTCGACGCGTTCGACGCCAACGCCGACGACCTCGTGCGCCGGGCCGCCGGGAAGCCCGTCCGGGTGGCCAGCAAGTCCGTCCGGTGCCGGGTGCTCCTCGAACGGGTGCTGGCCCGGCCGGGGTTCGCCGGGATCATGTCGTACACCCTCGCCGAGTCGCTCTGGCTGGCCCGCTCCGGGTTCGAGGACGTGCTGCTGGCCTACCCGTCCGCGGACCGGGCCGGATTCGCCGAGCTGGCGGACGATCCCAAGCTCGCCGCGGCGGTCACCGTCATGGTCGACGATCCCGCCCAGCTGGAACTGATCGACCGGTCCCGCGACGGCGGGACCCAGGAGGTCCGGGTCTGCCTGGAACTGGACACCGCCCTGCACCTGTTCGGCGGCCGGGTCCGGGTCGGGGCGCGGCGCTCGCCGCTGCGCGAGCCGGAGCAGCTGGCCGAGCTGGCCCGTACGGTCTCGGCCCGGCCCGGCTTCCGAGTGGTGGGGCTGATGGGGTACGAGGGGCACATCGCCGGGGTCGGTGACGCGCTCGCCGGGCGTCCGCTGCGCTCCCGGGCCGTCCGGCTCATGCAGGGCGCGGCCCGCAAGGAGCTCGCCGCCCGGCGCGCGGAGACCGTACGGGCCGTCCGCGCGGTGGTGCCGGACCTGGAGTTCGTCAACGGCGGCGGTACCGGCAGCGTGCAGCAGACCGCCGCCGAGGACGCGGTGACGGAGATCGCGGCCGGGTCCGGGCTGTACGTGCCGAGGCTGTTCGACAACTACACCTCGTTCCGCGGGCGTCCGGCGGCGCTGTTCGCCCAGCCCGTGGTACGGCGGCCCGGCGTCGGGGTGGTGACGGTGCTCGGCGGCGGCTACCCGGCCTCCGGCGCGGCCGGCCAGGACCGGCTGCCCGTTCCGTACCTGCCGCAGGGGCTGCGCTACGACCCGCAAGAGGGCGCGGGCGAGGTGCAGACCCCGCTGCTCGGCAGCCCGGCCGACGACCTGCTGATCGGCGACCGGGTGTGGTTCCGGCACGCCAAGGCCGGGGAGCTGTGCGAGCGGTTCGAAGCGCTGCACCTGATCGAGGGCGACCGGGTGACGGCCACCGCCCCGACCTACCGGGGCGAGGGCCGCACCTTCCTCTAGGCGGTCCGTTCCGCTAAGCGGTCCCTTCCGCGTACACGGAGTCGGTCTGGTCCGGGATGACGCCCCCGTCGCCCCGGCGGACCGGCCCCGGCGTGCCGTCGTGGCCGACGTAGCCGGTGGTGGAGCACGGGTAGGGGGCGGTCTTCTGCTTCTTCGGCTCGATGAACATCGGGTTCACGATCCACTTGCCGTCGCTGTCGTCGTACGCCCGGCACATCAGCTCGTTCTTGTTGCGGTTCACGACGAGCCGCAGGGCGGTGGCGTCCCGCAGGAACGAGATGTCCGTGTCGGAGTCCCCGGCGGCGAACACCTGGCGGCGGGCGGGCGGCTGGACCCTCTCGGCGGCCGCGCCGCGGACGCCGAAGACCTCCTGGTTGATCCAGCAGCGCTTGCCGTCGATGTACGTGATCATCGTGTCGGCGCCGTCCCGGACGGAGCCGCAGCCCTTCAGGTGGGCGGTGTGCTTCCCGTCGCGCGTGGTCGTGTTGCGGATGCCGATGACGTGGCGGGGGGCGATTTCGACGCCCCCCCCCCCCACCACGACGAACCGCGGCGGGGAGGCCGG